>JAFZRW010000164.1 GCA_017619685.1 Schwartzia sp. (in: firmicutes) | reverse complement strand
GCAAACTCAGCAGCGAGCTTGTCAACGAGAGCCTTGTCAGCGCCGTTCGGGTTCTTCGCCATAGCGCGGGCGATCATCTGAGCCATTTCATAGCGGGTGATCTCCTGGTCGCCACGGTAGGTGCCGTCGCCATAGCCTTCGATAACGCCGTCAGCAGCAAGCTGAGCAACAGCGTCATAAGCCCAATGGTCGGCCGGGACATCTTCGAACGGGTTCGCCGCAGCGAACGTCGTCGAAGCTGCGCCAACGACGAGAGCCGTCGTCAGAGCGGATACGAGAGTCTTCTTCATACAGAACTCCTCCTTAAATAAAATATTGTGTTTGGCGGGCACAACCCGCCTCGGCAGCCGATGCCGCCGGGAGGAGACTGTCTCGAGTGTCCATGTTTCCTCGTCTCGTCACCTCTGGAGACCTCGGCTATTTCGCAATATAGCACACTTTTCTATTTGTTGCAAGTCTTTTTTCATATTTTTTTCAACTTTTTTCAAATAAATTTTATTGCGCGGGAAAAATTTCTTCACAAATTTTCCTCATGTATACATCATTCATCGCGATTTTTCTATGCACGACCCGAAATATTTGCTATAATACATTTTATATACTACTTGCGCTTGCCGCAGGTAGTCATATCAACGCGGAGCGCGTCAGCGCTTTGTTTATGGGGGGAATTTTGATGGCAACGGAAAATGCGCCGGAATTTGTCATTACCGATGAATTGGCGCAGAAGATCGACCGCGTGCTGGACGACCACGGGCACGACGCGACGCAAATCGTCGGCGTGCTGCTCGACGTGCAGGACCTGATCGAGCAGCAGTATGTGCCGCAGTCGGTCGCGTTCTACGTCGCGCAAAAATTGCCGATCAAAGTATCGGTGATTTACGACTGCCTGACGTTCTACTCGGCGCTTTCGCCGAAGCCGCGCGCGAAGTATCCTGTGCAGGTCTGCCGCTCGATCGCGTGCAAGGTGAACGGCAGCGATTCGCTGTTCGAGACGGTGAAGGAAATCCTCGGCGTCCAGCCGGGCGAAGTCACTTACGACGGGCGCTTCACCATCGAGGAAGTCTCGTGTTTCGGCGCCTGCGACGTCGCGCCCGCGATCCGCATCAACGGCAAAGTTTACGGTCACCTCGACACGCCGGACAAAGTCCGCGCCGTGCTCGAGGAATTTATGTGAGGGAGGGGAAGACATGGGCTTTGAAGTGAAGTTTATCACGAAGAATTTTGGCAAGTACGACCCGATGTCCATTGACTCCTATCTCTCCGTCGGCGGTTATTCCGCGCTGAAGCGGGCGCTCAAGATGGACGGCGAAGACATCGCGTCGGCGATTGCCGAGGCGAAAGTCAAAGGGCGCGGCGGCGCGGCCTACGACATGGGCCGCAAATGGTCGCAGTCCCGCGCGGTCAAAGCGCCGCACAAGGTCGTCATCTGCAACGCCGACGAGGGCGAGACCTGCACGTTCAAGGACCGCGAAATCATCACCAACGATCCTTTTAATTTAATAGAAGCGATTACGATTTGCGGATACACGGTAAACGCGCAGGATGGCTACATTTATATGCGCGAGGAGTACCGTCACCTGCGTCCGCGTATTGTGAACGCGATCAAGCAGGCGGAGGAAAAAGGCTTCCTCGGCGACCATATCCAGGGCACGGATTTCTCGTTCCACATTCATCTGTACTCGGGTGCGGGCGCGTACGTCTGCGGCGAGGGCACGGCGCTGATCCGCTCTATCGAAGGCAAGGCGGGCCGTCCCCGTATGAAGCCGCCTTTCATGAAAGTCAGCGGCCTTTTCGCGCTCCCCACTTGCGTCAACAACGTGGAGAGCTTTGCCATCGTGCCGCATCTCTTGATGGACGAGAAGCGCGAATATGTGAGTTACGGCTCCGGAGAGTCGCTGGGCACGAAGCTCGTCAGTCTCGGCGGCAATGTGCGCCGCCCCGGCGTTTACGAGATACCCTTCGGCACGACGGTGCGCGACATCGTCTATGAGCTCGGGCAGGGCGTTCCGGGCGGTCACAGGCTGCGGCTGATCCAGTTCGGCGGCGCGTCGGGCAAAGTCTCCGACGAGCGTATTCTCGACACGCCGTACACTTACGACGATCTGAAAGCGGCAGGCGTGACGGTGGGCTCCGGCTCGATCCTCGTCATCGACGACCGCACCAGCGTCCTCGATTTCCTGCGAATGACGCAGGACTTTTTCTCCGAGGAATCCTGCGGCCAGTGTACGCCGTGCCGTGAAGGCAATCTGCATATCAAGTTGATTCTCGCGAAAATGGCACGGGGCGAGGCGACGCAGGCGGACATTCGCGAAATGAAGAAAATCGCCTCCATCATGTCGATATCGTCGCTTTGCGGTCTCGGCGAGTCCGCGCAGAACGCGCTGCTCTCCGCGATGAAGGTATTCCCGAAAACGTTTGAGATAGGAGGCGAGAACTGACATGGAAGACGTCCAGATGATTCATTTGAAAATCAACAATATGCCGGTTTCCGTGCCGAAAGGAACAAAGATCCTGCAGGCGGCGCAGAGCATCGGCATCGACATTCCGCATCTTTGCTTCCATCCCGACCAGCGCGCGAAAGCCCGCTGCCGCATTTGCTCCGTCGAGGTCGTCGGCAACCGCCGCTTGCTTGCGGCCTGTTCCACCGAGGTTTGGGAGGGCATGGAGGTTTTCACGGACACGCAGATCGTCCGCGACACGCAGGTCGGAATCCTCCAGCTCATCATGGCGGACCACGATAAGAACTGCCTGACCTGCGCGCGCAATCAGCGCTGCGAGCTGCAGACGCTCTGCGCGCGGTTCAACATTCAGATCCCGAACGTGCCGGACGTGACGAAAAAGCGCGAAACGGAAAATACGAATCCCTCTATCGTCCGCAATCCTGCGAAGTGCATCAAGTGCGGCCGCTGCGTGCGCGTCTGCAAGGATACGCAGGGCGTCGAGGCGCTGACCTACGCCAGCCGCAGCGACGATTTGATCGTTACGACGCCGTACAACCTTTCCATGGAAAAGACCGACTGTACGCTCTGCGGACAGTGCAGTCTCGTCTGCCCGACGGGCGCCATCGTTGAAAAGGACGATACGCAGGTCGTGCTCGACGCGCTGCAGAATCCGGACAAGCACGTCATCGTGCAGGTCGCTCCGGCGGTGCGCGTGGCGCTTGGCGACGCTTTCGGCTACAAGGGCGGCGCGATCGTCACGGGGCAGATGGTCACGGCTTTGAAAATGCTCGGCTTCGACCGCGTCTTTGACACGAATTTCAGCGCGGACCTCACGATCATGGAAGAAGGCTCGGAACTTCTGCAGCGGATACAGAACGGCGGCAAGATGCCGATGCTGACTTCCTGCAGTCCCGGCTGGATCAATTTCATCGAGAAGCACTATCCGAACCTGTTGCCGCATCTCTCGACGGCAAAATCGCCGATGTCGATGTTCGGCGCGATTGCGAAGACTTATTATGCGAAGCAGGCGGGCGTTCCGGTCAAGAATATCTTCACCGTCGCCATCATGCCCTGCACCGCGAAGAAGTTTGAGGCGGCACGGCCGGAAATGGGTCGGGACGGTATGCGCGACGTGGACGCGGTGCTGACCACCCGCGAATTCATCAAGCTGATCCACTACGTCGGCCTGTCGTTCAAAGACCTGCCGGAGAGCGAGTTCGACAGCCCGCTGGGCACGGGCTCCGGCGCAGGCGCGATCTTCGGCGCGACGGGCGGTGTCATGGAAGCGGCGCTCCGTACCGTGTACGAAAAAGTCACGGGCAAGGAAGCGAAGCCGCTGGAATTCAACGACGTGCGCGGCTTCGAGGGCGTCAAGGAAGCGACGTACGACCTCGGCGTCCGCAAGGTCAAAGTCGCCGTCTGCCATACGCTCCTCAACGCGCGCAAGATGATGGACCGCCTCGAGAAAGGCGATTGCGATTACGACTTCATCGAGATTATGGCCTGCCCCGGCGGCTGCATCGGCGGCGGCGGACAGCCCTATGACACGACGAACGAAATCAGGAAGCAGCGCATCGCTTCTCTCTACGAGATCGACAAGGGGCTTCCGTACCGGAAATCCCATGAGAATCCGGATATCATCACGCTCTATAAGGATTTCCTCGGCGAGCCGCTGTCCGATACTTCTCATCACCTGCTGCACACGTCGTATCATCAGGTGCATAAACTCTACGAATTCAAATAAGAAGAATGAAAAAAGCGCTTTGCGATATGCAAGGCGCTTTTTCTGTAGGGTCTTATTCTATCGGTTCCAGGACTTCTTCCGGTTCGTCCTGTCCTTCAATGACCGCAGTTGCCGAGGTTAGGTCGGTCAGTTCTTTTATCGCGTCGCCGCAGGCATCCGGCTCAACGAGGAGCGGCAGCGTGACTTTCTCCGCATAGACGGCTTCGCCGGTGCGGAGATTTTTTTTGCGCGCCCAGTGCTCGATGGAAGACAGCGTTTCGTAACCGACGGTCACGTTCAGGCGGCGGAGCAGGACGCGGCGCGCCAGCGCCGACGCGTCGAGGCCGATGGTCGCCGCATGAGCGTAAGCGCGCGTCAGGCCGCCTGCGCCGAGCTTGATGCCGCCGAAATAGCGCACAACGACAATCATCGCGTCCGTCAGTTCGCGGCGTTTCAGCACTTCCAGGATCGGCATGCCTGCCGTGCCGCCCGGCTCGCCGTCGTCGCTGGATTTTTGCCGCGCGCCGTCCGCGCCGAGAATCCATGCCGAGCAGCAATGGCGCGCGTCGTAATGTTCTTTTCTTATACGGGCGAGAAACGCGCGCGCGTCGTCTTCGCTTTTTACGGCGGCGGCGTAAGCGATGAACCGCGAACGCTGCACTGTGAATTCCGCCATGCCGTTTTTTAGGATTGTTAACACCCGTTCATTTGCCGCCTTTCCGTATCTCTTTATCTGTCTTTCGTATCTACGTTATCGCGCAGCGCGAAAATTTCCCTGGCCGTGAAAAGTCCTGCCGGAGCTTCTGAGCGCATGACGTCCCGCAGGCGCCGGCTTTGCTCTTCCTGTATTTCCGAGAGCTGGGTTTCGGGATCGGCGACGTTTGCCGTGTGATGGATCGTCTGACGTTGGGCTTCAGCGTAGGCGCGGGCTTTCAGGATGATCGTCGTCACGAGGTCGTAGTTTTCATCGTCGAGCGCCAGCGGGGGCTCCATCTGCAGGAGATCGTCCAGCGTGGCGAGGGCCGCTTCGTCGAGAACGGCCAAACGCTCGTGGGCCGTCGTCAAGTCGATGACGTCCGCGTTGAAGTCGGACAGGATGCGGTGATATTGTTGCCAGTTGTGGTCCATTTGGTCGATGAGCCCCTGATAGTCGGCGTACCAGTCCGCGACGATCATTTGCTGCTCGGCGAGATGTTCGCGCTCCGCCGCCGTCATCGGCTCGGTTTTCGTTTCGTGCGTCATATAGAAAGCCGCGCCTGCCATCAGCAGCACCGCGCAGAAAATCACGAAGACGCGGCGTTTCGGAAAAAAGCGCCGGACGAGAAACAGGAGCAGGACGACGGCCGCTATGCCCGCCGCCTCAATCCAATTCATAAAGAAGCCCCTCCTTTCCTGCAAATTGTGACTTATATTCTATCATATTCTTTCCCTGCTTGAAAACCTTCGTCATGTTAACTATAATAAGTATATCTTGTTTACATGAAAATCGGATATGGAAAGGTCAAAGATATGAAAACTTCTTTTTTGCGTGATTTTTGGCGGCTTTTCCGCGGGTATTGGAAATCGGCGGAGAAAAAGCGCGCCATCGGCCTGCTGGCCGTCGTCATCGGGCTGAACTTCGCGATGGTCTATTTGCTCGTACAGCTCAACTCGTGGTACAACGAATTTTACAATGCGCTGCAGGCCTATGAATACGGCTTGTTCTGGCCGCTGATCGGAAAGTTCAGCATGCTCGCGTTCATCTATATCGGCATCGCCGTTTACGCGATTTATCTGCGGCAGCTTTTGGAACTCCGCTGGCGGACGTGGATGACGGGCGAATATCTGGGCGCGTGGCTGAAAGATCAGGCGCATTACAGGCTCCAGGTCGTCGGCAGCGGCATGGACAACCCTGATCAGCGTATCCAGGAAGATATCGATCTCTTCGTCAGTCTGACGCTGCAGCTCCTTTTGGGGCTCCTGAAGCAGATCACGACGATCGCAGCGTTCGCCGTCGTGCTCTGGGAGCTTTCCGGCGTATTGACCGTGCCGCTGGGCGGCGAAACGATCGAGATTCACGGCTATATGCTCTGGTTCTCGCTTGCGTATTCCGCCGTCGGCACTCTCCTAGCACATGTCGTCGGGCGAAAGCTGATCGCGTTGAATTACGAGCAGCAGCGATACGAGGCGGATTTCCGTTTCTCGATGGCGCGTATGCGTGAAAACAGCGAGAGCATCGCGTTTTACCGCGGCGAAGATGCGGAAAACGCCGGATTCCTGGAGCGTTTCGGTCATGTGATCACGAACTTCCGCGAATTGATGCGGCAGACGAAATTCCTGAATTTCTACGCGAATTCCTATATGCAGTTTGCGATCATCGCGCCGTTGATCCTCGCGGCTCCGCGCTATTTCGCCGGCGAGATGGCGCTCGGCGGGCTCATGCAGACGGTCAGCGCGTTCGGGCGCGTGCAGGACGGCCTCTCGTATTTCGTCGAGGCATACGATACGATCGCGAAACTCGTTTCCGTCATTCACCGACTGTCCGGCTTCACCGCGCATCTTGAAGAAGTGCGCGATTTGGAGCCTGCCGTCCGTCAGGACGAGGGCGGCGTCGTGACGGTAGACGGCGCGGAGGTGGACGCGTCCCATGCGCTCGTGATGGACGGCGTGTCCGTGCGTCTGCCGGACGATAGGAGCCTTGTAGCTCCATTTTCGCTTGCCTTGCCCGCGGGAAAACGCTTGCTCGTCACCGGCCCGTCCGGCTGCGGAAAGAGCACTCTCCTGCGCGCGCTGGCGGGGATATGGCCTTTCGGCGACGGGCGGCTCGTGCGTCCGTCGAAGAGCAGCGTGCTGTTTTTGCCGCAGCGGCCGTATTTGCCGCTGGGCACGCTGCGGCGCGCCGTCGTCTATCCGCGCCCGGAAGCGGAGGCACCGGACGACGCGGAGATTCGCCGCGTATTGGCGCTCGTCGATCTTGCGCCGCTTGCCGATCGGCTCGGCGACGTGGACGACTGGAGCCGTATCTTGTCGCTGGGCGAGCAGCAGCGCATTGCCTTCGCGCGCGTTCTTTTGGCGCATCCCGATTGGATTTTCCTGGACGAGGCGACCAGCGCCCTCGACGAAGCGCGGGAGGCGAGACTTTACGATCTTTTGCGGAGCGAGCTGCCGGACGCGGGCGTCGTCAGCGTCGCGCATCGTTCCACGCTTTATGCGCGTCATGACAGCGAGCTTTCGCTGGCGGACGGCGCGGCGGCCTTGCGGCCTATACCTGTCGTATGACGGCGGAGAAATAATAACAAGGAATCGGAATTACAGGGGGGACCTGCAATGAAGGAAGGGGAAGGAAAAAGGCAAGAGAAAGTAGCGTTGGACAAGCTGGCTATTTTTCAGGGGCTCACTTTGGACGAAGCGGAGGCGTTCGTCGAGACGATGGGCGGCAGGGTCCAGCGGTTTTTGAAAAAAACGAGTCTCGTGTACCGGCACGACGAAAAACATTATGTCGGGGTCGTCGTCAAAGGTGCGGTGCAGATCGTATTGACCGACATAGGCGATCACGAAGTGCTTGCCTATGAACTCCATAAAGACGCGCTGTTCGGCAACGTGTGGGCGTTAGTGCCGGAAACGTACTGCGGTCTGACGGTGGTTGTCAGGCCCAAGTCGACGCTCTTATGGCTGCCTTACGGCAGATTCCTGACGGAAAGCCCGCCGCCCCCGAAAGACGAGAGGAAAGAGCATGTTTATGGCATCGTGCGGCAAAATATATTCATGATTTTGACGCGGCTGATGTTCGTGATGATTCAGAAAATCGAGGTGCTTTCCCAGCATACGCTGCGCAGTCGGCTGTGCCTGTACCTGATGCAGCAGGCGAGAATGCAAAAGACGGAGCAGGTGCGGCTGCCGGGACGCGTGGAACTGGCGAAAATGCTGGGGTGCAACCGCAGCGCGCTGACGAGGGAAATCGGGCGCATGGAGGACGAAGGCGTTCTCGTCTGCGGTCAAGATTGGATGCAGTTGAAGAAAAAGCCGTCAAATGAATGATCTTGTATCATATTGAGATATAAAGGGGCTGTCTTAGGAAGAGTTTTTTCTTCCGAAGACAGTCCCTATGTCATAATCAGGAAATTTTCTGTCAAGTCTTAAACCGCTTGTCTTGTCTTGGATTTCTCCAGGTCTGTTTTTGACACGAAAAAATTAAAGTAAGAATTTCTTACTTTAATTTTCGTGTGCGACATCCCTTTATCTTCCCTAAGAGCGTTTCTTGCCTTCGGCTTCGTCGCCGTAAAGGGCAACGATGAGGCTGACGAGTTTCTTGCGATCCTTTTGGGTCGGCGTCCTGGAGAAAATCTTGTACGAACCGTCCTGCAAGAAAGCCGTCAGTTCGATTCCCGGCTCTTTGCGGGTGTAAGGCCGATCGTGCTTCAGCAGGAAGTCGAGGGAAACGTGAAAATAGTCCGCGATCTTTTTCAGCGTTTCATGGTCGGGTTCCCGCACGCCGCGTTCGTACCGGTTGTACGTGGACTGTCCGATATGGAGCGCGTTCGCGATATCCGTTTGTGTCAACGCTTCTTTTTCACGAAGATAACGTAGGCGGTTGCTTTGCATACAACGATCTCCTTCTCAATTAAACTTTAGCTGTGCGCTTTCGTATGGTGGTCGAGGAAATGACCGATGCGCGCGAGGGCTTCGTCGATCTTCTCGAGAGACGTCGCGTAGGAGCAGCGGACATAGCCTTTGCCGCAGTCGCCGAAAGCGCTGCCCGGCACGAGGGCGACGTGTTCCGTCTTCAGGAGGTTTTCCGCAAATTCTTCGGAGGAAAGTCCAGTGGAGCTGACGTCCGGGAAAATGTAAAACGCGCCTTTCGGCTCGAAGCAGGGAAGACCGAGCTGCGTCAGTCCGCGATAAATGAAGCCGCGCCGCATGTCGTATTCGGCGACCATCTTGTCGCGGTATTTCGCGCCCCGTCTGAGCGCCTCGACGGCGGCGAGCTGCGCGGTGATCGGCGCGCAGAGCATCGTGTACTGATGGATTTTCGTCATGGCGGCGATCAGTTCCGGCGCGCCGAGGGCGTAGCCGATGCGCCAGCCCGTCATTGCGTAGGCCTTGGAAAAACCATCGAGGAGCAGCGTGCGCTCCTGCATGCCCGGCAGCGCGGCGAAAGAGACGTGAGGCTCGTCGCCGTATGTCAGGTCGCCGTAAATCTCGTCGGAGATCACGAGCAGGTCGTGCGCTTCGGCAAATCTTGCTATCTCCAAAAGATGTTCACGGCGCATGACCGCGCCGGTCGGATTGTTCGGATAGCCGATCAGAAGGACACGGGTGCGCGGCGTGACATGCGCTTCAAGATCTTCCGCCGTGATGCGGAATTCGTTCTCGATGCGCGCGGGCACGGGAACGGCGACGCCGCCCGCCAATGTCGTGCAGGCTTTGTACGACACATAGCAGGGCTCGGGAATCAGCACTTCGTCGCCGGGAGAAAGCATGGCGCGCAGGGCGATGTCCAGCGCTTCGCTGACGCCTACGGTGACGAGGACGTCGGTTTTCGCGTCGTAGTCGAGCCCCTGCTGCTCTTTTTTGAGACGCACGATCTCCGTCAGCAGTTCCGGCAGGCCGCGATTCGCGGTGTAGGAGGTGCGACCCTGTTCGAGGCCGTAAATGCAGCTTTCGCGAATCGTCCACGGCGTCACGAAATCCGGTTCGCCGACGCCGAGCGAGATCACGTCCTCCATTTCGGCGGCGATGTCGAAAAAGCGCCGAATACCGGAGGGCGGTACGGCGTTGACTTGCGGCGCGATTCGCGCGGTCCAGTCAATGGTCATGGCGACACCACCAGCCTGTGATCGCGTTCTTTCGGTCCGGTCATCAGGCCGTCTTTCTTGTACGGCTTCAGCATGAAATGGCTGCGCGTCGAGGTGACGCCGTCAATGGTCGCGAGGCGCTGGGCGATGAAATCGGCGATGGCCTGCAGCGACGATTCCTCGACGATCACGAGGAGGTCGAAACTGCCGCTCATCAAGAAGACGGAGCGCACTTCGTCGAAACGGGAAATACGGTCGGCGACGGCGTCGAAGCCCACGTCGCGTTGCGGCGTCAGGTTGACTTCGATGAATGCGGTCACTTTGTCCGTGCCCGCTTTGTTCCAGTCGATCAAAGTGTTGTAGCCGAGAATGATGCGCTCGTCTTCCAGCGATTTCAGTTCTTTGCCGACTTCGTATTCGCTGCGTTTAAGGATAGCGGCCAGCTCCGGCAGTGGGCGGCGCGCGTCGTGCTCCAGCAGGGAAAGCAGTTCGTTCATGAGAATCCTCCTGTAATTTTGATTGCATATCAGGCGCATTTTTATTACAATAGATATTATCATAGGCAGTCGAGCCATGCAAGAAACGATGCGGAAATATTCTTGTATTCAAAATCTTTGTTGGAACTTGCAGGCATGACGCGGGCGCGGGAGGCGTTTGTGATGATTATCGGAAGCATTAAGTATGAGGACACGGCGGGCGTAGCTTTTTCGAGCGCGATGGAGCGTGCGCTGACGTATCTTCGCGAAACGGATTTTTCAAAGCTGGAGGACGGGCGTTACGATATCGACGGGGATCGCATTTACGCGAAAGTGCAGCGTTATGTGACGAAGCCGGCGTCAGAGTGTCGGCCGGAGTCGCATCGACGTTACGCGGACGTGCAGTTCGTGGCGGAAGGCCAGGAGTTCATCGGCTGGTGCGCGTTCAGCCCGGACCTGAAAATCACGGAGCCGTACGACGAGGAAAAAGACGTCGCTTTTTATGAAAAACTGGAGCCGGAGAGCAATTTCGTCTTGACGGACGGCTGTTTCGCAGTGCTCCTGCCGAAAGATATCCACCGGCCATGCTGTGAGATCGACGGGCCGTCACCGGTGCTGAAGGTCGTCGTGAAGATCGCCGTGGAGCTTTTTGAGGAGGACGCAGAATGAAAGTCCGCAGAATTTTTGTGGAGAAACGGCAGGGATTTTTCGACGTCCCGGCACGTCAGCTCGCGGAGGATCTCATCGAGAGTTTCCGGCTTGTCGGGCTCCGCACGGTGCGGCTGGTTCGCCGTTACGATATAGAGGGACTCAGCGACGAGGAATACCGCGCGGTGAAGAACGTCGTTTTTGCGGAGCCTCCGGTGGACGTGATATACGAGGAAACGCTGCCGGACTTTCCGAATACGCGTCTCTTTGCGGTCGAGTATTTGCCGGGGCAGTACGATCAGCGTGCGGACTCGGCGGCGCAGTGCGTGCAGCTCATCACTCAGAAAGAAAGGCCGACGATCCGCACGGCTACGGTGATCATGCTCGTCGGCGAGATCTCGGAATCGGCGTTCCGCAGCATCAAATCGTATCTGATCAACGCGGTCGAGTGCCGCGAGGCGTCGCTGGAAAAGCCGAAGACTTTGGCGATGGCGACGGAGAATCCGCCGGACGTCGAGGTATTGGAAGACTTCAACTATTACAAGGGTAAAGCGCTGTCGACGTTTTTGACGCGCCACGGTCTCGCCATGAGCCTCGACGATCTCGTGTTTTGCCAAAAATATTTCAGAGAGATCGAGCATCGCGCGCCGACCATTACCGAGCTTCGCGTCATCGACACGTACTGGTCCGATCATTGCCGCCACACGACGTTCACGACGGCGGTGGATAATGTCAGTTTCGAGGACGGGCCGTATCGTCCGGCGATTGAGACGGCTTACGAGAAATATTTGTTTGACCGTCAGCTCGTGTACGGGGCGGATACGGAGCGTGACGTGACGCTGATGGACGTCGCGGTGATGGGCATGAAAGCGCTCCGCGAAGAAGGAAAGCTGGATGCGCTGGACGTTTCCGAGGAAGTCAACGCCTGCTCCGTCGTCGTGGACGCCGATCATGACGGCAGAACGGAAAAGTGGCTCGTGATGTTCAAGAACGAGACGCACAATCACCCGACGGAAATCGAGCCCTTCGGCGGCGCGGCGACGTGTCTCGGCGGCGCGATCCGCGATCCGCTTTCGGGACGGTCGTACGTCTATCAGGCAATGCGCCTGACGGGCGCAGCGGATCCGCGCACGCCGGTCAGGGATACGCGCACCGGAAAGCTGCCCCAGCGGAAGATTACGCGGGACGCGGCGGCAGGCTACAGCTCGTACGGAAACCAGATCGGCCTCGCGACGGGGCAGGTGGCGGAAGTTTATCATACCGGCTATATGGCGAAACGAATGGAGATCGGCGCGGTCATCGCAGCCGCGCCGAAAGGGAACGTCGTGCGGCAGTCGCCCGAGCCGGGCGACGTCGTCGTGCTCGTCGGCGGACGCACGGGCCGCGACGGCTGCGGCGGCGCGACGGGATCGTCGAAGCAGCACACGGTCGATTCGCTGTCCGAGTGCGGCGCGGAGGTACAAAAAGGAAATCCGCCCACCGAGCGAAAAATCCAGCGCCTTTTCCGTCGGCCGGAAGTCGCGCGCCTCATCAAGCGGTGCAACGATTTCGGCGCAGGCGGCGTCGCCGTCGCCATTGGCGAGCTGACGGACGGCCTTTCCGTCGACCTCGACGCCGTGCCGAAGAAATATGACGGCCTCGACGGCACGGAACTCGCGATCTCCGAGTCGCAGGAGCGTATGGCGGTAGT
>JAFZRW010000163.1 GCA_017619685.1 Schwartzia sp. (in: firmicutes) | reverse complement strand
TTCGTGCATCTGTCGAGGGATTTTTTCGACTGTATAGGAAAGGCCCTCGAAGGCGTAGCATCGCTACGTCGAGAGGGCATTGACGACGACAGTCGGAAAAAGAACCGGCAGAGGCGCGGAGGGACTTGTTCGGCGTTTCCTTATTTGCTCCCTTGCGGCAGCGCCGCCGCCTCGTCGAAAACAAGGCTCGCCGTTCCGTCCGCGTTCGCCTGCATGACCGCGTGGACGCCGAAGGGAATATAGCCGTTGTTCCAGATATGCCCTGCGGGCACATCAGCAATCGCAGGCTTTCCGACGAGACGCGCGTACTGCCCGATGACCTCCGCCGTCGTGAAATCGCCGGGCTCGAGCTCGTCGTCGCCGCCCCGGAACGCCCCGAACAGAATGCCGTTCACTCGAGCCAAAAGTCCGCTCCGCCAAAGCTGCCAAAGCGCCCTGTCCAACTGATAGGACGCCACATCCACGTCCTCCAAAAGCAGCAGCGCGCCGTCCCCCTTCAGCTCATAAGGCGTCCCGATCAGGGAGAGAATCATGCTCAGATTGCCGCCGACGACCACGCCCTCCGCCGTGCCGGGCACGACGGCTTTCAGCTTCTTGCCGCTCGGCATGGGAAGCGCGCCCAACGGCGAATCCGCCGCAACGCCCCGGAAAAACTCCTTTGCCGTGTAGTCGTTCGCGCTCTTGTTCGCCAGCGTCACGAGCATCGGGCCATGCACTGTGACAATCCCGCTCTTCTCCCCCAATGCGACGTGAAGCGCGGTCACGTCGCTGAACCCGATCAACGGCTTCGGATGGCGGGCAATCTCCGCGTAGTCCAGCATGTCCAAAATCCGCGGCGAGCCGTAGCCGCCGCACAAGCAGAGAATCGCCTTCACCTCGTCGTCGCAAAAAAAGCGGTTGACGTCCGAAGCCCGCGACTCGTCGCTTCCGGCGAAGAATCCGTAGGACGCCGTGCAGGACGGCGCCAGCTTCACGCGATAGCCCCGGCTTTTCAGCAACCGCACGCCGGCCTCCCATTCCGACCTTTCCTCCCATGAAGCGGGCGCGATGACGCCGATGCAGTCTCCTTTTTTCAGCGCATGCCCGCGCGCACGGGAACGGAATTCCTGCGCCGCAACCGCAGGGCGCGGCTTCTCCCTGCGCGCCGCCGACGCAACCGCACCGACGCAAAAAGAAAAAAACGCGACCGTCACAAGCATCGCCGCTTTTCGTTTGATATCCATCCATGTCGCTCCTCGTCTCGCAAATCGAATACACAAGATATAATGTAGCACAGCCAACAAAAAATCACATGAAAAGGAATGGAATACTTCCGCCGCCGCTATCACGTTCCCCGCGACGTGCCGCGCAAGGCAACGGCAAAGATTCGGCGCGCAATCCGAACCCGCAGACCTACAATTTTAACGAAGCATACGCATTTTATATGAATTGCAAAATTTTCACTGCACTGAAAATTTTGTGCAAACCGAGACAGAATTTTCACTAAGAATTTTTCTCATCTTCTTTCGCAGACAGGACGCAAAGTATTGAAAACAAAGGTTTATTCGCTATACGCGTCCGACGCAAAATCAGAAAATGAAACGAAATTTTTCCGCAAAAAAGCGGCGCCCCGAAAAGGAACGCCGCTTTTGATTTGCTATGCTTTTTTACGCCTGTCCTGCCAACTTCTTGTATCCTTCGAGCCTTGCTTTTGCGTCGCGCTCGGTCTTCGCATAGAGCTCGTCCGCGATTTCCGGGAACGCGCGCTTCAGCGAGCTGAAACGGACCTCGCCCTGCAGGAATTCCTGGAAGCTCTCCGTCGGCTCCTTCGAGTCGAGGACGAACGGGTTCTTGTCCGTGCCGACCAGCTCTGGATTGTAACGGTAAGTCGCCCAGTAGCCGGACTTGACCGCCTTCTCTTCCTCGCGCTGGCTCTTGCCCATGCCCGCGCGGATGCCGTGGTTGATGCACGGCGCGTAGGCAATGACGAGAGACGGTCCCTTGTACGCTTCCGCCTCGCAGATGGCCTTCAGCGTCTGGTTCTTGTCCGCGCCCATGGCGACCTGCGCGACATAAACGTAGCCGTAGCTCATGGCCATCATGCCGAGGTCCTTCTTCTTCGTGCGCTTGCCGCTGGCCGCGAACTGCGCGATAGCCGCCGCAGGCGTCGACTTCGAGGACTGGCCGCCCGTGTTCGAGTAAACTTCCGTATCAAGAACCAGCACATTGACGTCCTCGCCGGAAGCCAGCACATGGTCGAGACCGCCGTAGCCGATATCGTAGCTCCAGCCGTCGCCGCCGATAATCCACTGGGAGCGCTTGACGAGGAAGTCGCGCTTGTCGTAAATCTTGTTCAGCAGCGCGTCGCCGCCCTTTTCCTTTTCGAGCAGCGCGGTCAGCTTCGCCGCACGTTCGCGGGTTCCTTCGCCCTCGTACATATTTTCCTTCCATTCCTTCATGGCCGCCTGCAAGTCCGCCGAGCCCTTGCCAGCGTCGAGCGCTTCCGCAACGAGGGCCGCCAATGCGTCGCGAACGGCCTTCGTGCCGAGGAACATGCCGAGGCCGAATTCAGCGTTGTCCTCGAACAGCGAGTTGCCCCAGGCCGGCCCCTGTCCCAAATGATTTTTCGTGTACGGCATCGACGGAGCCGACGCGCCCCAGATCGACGAGCAGCCCGTGGCGTTCGCGATCATCATGCGGTCGCCGAAAAGCTGGGTGACGAGCTTCACATACGGCGTCTCGCCGCAGCCCGCACAGGCGCCGGAGAATTCCAGGAGCGGCTTTTCGAACTGGCTGCCCTTGACAGTCTTCTTGTTCATCGGGTTCTTTTTCGGCGCGACTTTGTTGACGCCGTAGTCGAAAATCGGCTGCTTGTGCTCCTGCGTGCCAAAGGGCTTCATGACGAGCGCCTTGCCCTTCGGCGCGGGGCAGATCTCGGCGCAGTTGCCGCAACCGAGGCAGTCCATCTGCGAGACCGACATCGTGAAGAACATATCCTTCGCGCCGAGGGCTGGATTCGCCTGCGTCCCCGCGGGAGCCTTTTCCTTCTCGTCCGCCGTCATCAAAATCGGACGAATCGCCGCATGCGGGCAGACGAACGCACACTGGTTGCACTGGATGCAAAGGTCGGGCTGCCACTCGGGCACGTCGATCGCGATGCCGCGCTTCTCGTAAGCCGATGTGCCGGACGGGAACGTGCCGTCCACGACGCCAAGCTTCTCGAAGACGCCGACAGAAAGCTTCTCGCCTTCCTGCCGATTCATGATATCCTGCGCCGCCGTGATATACTCGGGCACGTCCTTCTTCGGCGCCGACTCATCCTTCGCGTTCGCCCAGTCCGCCGGGACCTTGACCTCGATCAGCGCCGCCGGGTCGATGCCCTTGTCGATGGCGGCGTTGTTCATGTCAATGACCTTCTGGCCCTTGTTGCCGTAAGACGTTACGACGGAATCCTTCAGATATTTGACCGCCTTGTCCAGCGGAATGATGTCGGCCAGCTTGAAGAACGCCGACTGCATGATCATGTTGAAGCGTCCGCCGAGGCCCAGCTCCTGCGCCGCCTCGACCGCGTTGATGATATAGAACTTGACGTGCTTCTGCGCAATCGTGCGCTTCATGGACGCAGGCAGATGCTCGCCCAGTTCCGATTCCTTCCATGTCGTGTTGAGCAGGAAAACGCCGCCGTCCTTGATGCCCGCAAGCAGATCGTACTGATGGACATAGGACTCCTTCGAGCAGGAAATGAAGTTCGCCTTGTTGATCAGATACGGGGAGCGGATCGGCAGCTTGCCGAAGCGCAGATGCGACATCGTGATGCCGCCGGACTTCTTCGAGTCATAGGCGAAATACGCCTGCGCGTACATATCGGTGTTGTCGCCGATAATCTTGATGGCGGACTTGTTCGCGCCGACGGTGCCGTCCGAGCCGAGGCCCCAGAACTTGCAGGCCGTCGTGCCTTCCGGCGTCAAATCCACGTCGGAGTGGGCCAGAGCGAGGGACAGCTTCGTCACGTCGTCCTCGATGCCGATGGTGAAGCCGTTCT
>JAFZRW010000162.1 GCA_017619685.1 Schwartzia sp. (in: firmicutes) | reverse complement strand
TCTCTCGTTGCTGTCGAGGCCGATGGTCGTGCTGGACAGCTTGTCTTTCGCCCGCTGACTGACGGCGATGATCGTGCTGTCCGCCGCCGAAATGGCCGGCTCGCTCCGGGAGACGATCTCTCCCGCTTCGTTATAGACGCGGCGCACAAAAAGCGGGCCCTCGTCGGTAATGGCCAACGTCTCCACACCATAAGCAATCTCCACACCGTCCGCCAGCGTGTATTCTACTTCGCGTTTGGCGGCGGTTACTTTATTGTCCCGCGAGTAGATGGTGACGTAACGGCTGCCGTGCCGGATCACCGTGCGCGCCACGTCCATCGCAGAATTGCCCGCGCCGATGATGGCCACGGTGTCGCCCAGCTCGTAAGCATCCGGATTTTGCAGATAATCGACAGCGTAGTGAACGTTTCCGAGGCTCTCGCCCTTGACGCCGAGCCTGCGTGCGCGCCATGTGCCGACGCCGATAAAAACCGCGTCAAAGCCGTCGTCAAAAAGATCGTCGATGCGAAGCGCGCCGCCGATGGTCGTATTCGGACGGATATGGATTCCCAGCGCCCGAAGCTTCTTTTCGTAACGGTCGAGCAGTTTTTTCGGCAAACGGAACTCCGGAATGCCGTAGCGAAGCATGCCGCCGATCTTGTCCTTCCGCTCAAAGATGGTGACGTTGTATCCCTGCCGCGCAAGACGCACAGCCACGGTGAGGCCTGCTGGGCCGCTGCCGATGACGGCGACTTTCTGCCCTTTGTCCGGCTCCCGCGTCAGCACGAGGCGATCGAGGTACGCATCGGAAATATAATGCTCGATGCTAGAGATCTGTACCGGGCTTCCGGTCTCCTTGCCCTGTATGCAGTTGCCCTCGCAC
Organism: Schwartzia sp. (in: firmicutes); assembly: GCA_017619685.1. Taxonomy (GTDB): domain Bacteria; phylum Bacillota; class Negativicutes; order Selenomonadales; family Selenomonadaceae; genus RUG12372. The sequence continues at coordinate 5,266 of JAFZRW010000162.1, read as the reverse complement.
TGCCCTTCATGATCGCAGACCAGCGAGCAAAATACGCTCATCGGGTTGCTGTCAAAGAGCATCGTGCCCGCCTCGCTCATATTGCCTTCGAGGAAGAGCCGAATCATCTCGGGAATATTTGTCTGCACGGGGCAGCCGTTGTCACGGCACGTAGGATTCTCGCACTGCTGGCACCGACGCGCCTCACGGATAACATGGATTGCCATTACTGTCACCTCATTGTGAACGTTGTATTGTTTAGTTTATCACAACTCGCCTTATTTTTCCATGCAAAAACGCCTCGCATGCGCGTGAAAAACACGCATGGGGGCGTTTTTATTCTCGATATCTTATTGCATATTCAGCGCCGCGCCCACGAAATCACGGAACAACGGATGCGGCTTGTTCGGGCGTGATTTCAGTTCGGGATGGAACTGGGAGCCGACGAACCACGGGTGATCTTTCACTTCCACGACTTCCACGAGGCTGTCGTCGGGCAACGTACCCGCGATGACCATGCCCGCTTTCGTCAATTCGTCTCTGTATGCGTTGTTGAACTCGAAGCGGTGGCGATGGCGCTCCTGCACTTCTTCTTCGCCGTAAGCCGCCATCGAATGTGTTCCTTCACGCAACTTGCAGGGATAGGCGCCGAGACGCATCGTGCCGCCTTTTTCCACGATTCCCTGCTGGGAGTCCATCAGCGCGATGACCGGATTCTTTGTCTCCGCGTTGAATTCAGTGCTGTGTGCGTCTTCCATGCCGCAGACGTTCCGCGCGAATTCGATGACCGCGCACTGCATACCAAGGCAAAGGCCGAGGAACGGAATCTTGTTTTCACGCGCGTATCGGATCGCCTGGATTTTTCCCTCGACACCGCGATCGCCGAATCCGCCCGGCACGAGGATTCCCTTGCAGCCGTCGAAGATCTCGTCCAGCGCCGCGTCCTCCGCTTCCAGCGACTCGGAATTTACCCACTGGATTCTCACTTCGGCGTCGTTTGCGATGCCCGCGTGATGAAGCGCTTCCGTCACAGACATATAGGCGTCGGGCAGCGCGACGTACTTGCCGACCACGGCGACCTTGACCTTTTTCGTCGGGTGCTGGATCTTGTAGACCATTTTCTGCCAGTCGTCCATATTGGCGGGCGACACGTCCATATTCAGCTTTTCGAGGACGATGCGGTCAAGCCCTTCCTTCTGCATCATCAGCGGCACTTCATAAATCGTCGAGGCCGTGCGGTTCTCGATGACCGCGTTCACGTCCACGTCGCAGAACAGCGCGAGTTTTTCTTTCATATCCTTCGACAGCGGCTTTTCCGTGCGGCAGACAAGAATATCCGGCTGGATACCGATGCCGCGAAGTTCTTTTACGCTGTGCTGCGTCGGCTTCGTCTTCAGTTCGCCGGCGGCGGAGATATACGGCACCAGCGTCACATGAATATAGAGGACGTCGTTTTTGCCGACTTCCTTCTTCACCTGACGGATTGCCTCAATAAACGGCAGGCTCTCGATATCGCCGACCGTGCCGCCGATCTCGGTGATCACGACGTCCGCCTCGTCTGCTTTCGCCACGTCGTAGACGCGCTGCTTGATCTCGTTCGTGATATGCGGGATTACCTGCACCGTCGAGCCGAGATAGTCGCCTTTGCGCTCTTTGTTCAGCACCGACCAGTAGACTTTTCCGGCGGTGATGTTCGACATTTTCGTCAGGCTGATGTCGATGAATCGCTCATAGTGGCCGAGATCGAGGTCGGTCTCCGCGCCGTCGTCCGTCACGAAGACTTCGCCGTGCTGATACGGGCTCATCGTGCCGGGGTCGATATTGATGTACGGGTCGAATTTCTGAATCGTGACTTTGACGCCGCGATTTTTCAGAAGCCGTCCCAGCGACGCCGCCGTAATCCCTTTGCCCAGCGACGAAACGACGCCGCCCGTAACGAAAATATACTTTGCCATAATGACCTCCCGTTATATCAGGAAACTCTTACTCTTGAATGCTCTCAAGCAGCTTCTCGCGGCGCCGGCTCGACTTCGCCGCCGTAGAGGACGACGCGCCGGACGATGAAGAGCTCGAACGCTTCGACTCGGTGGGATTCCACTCGGTCAGGCCCCACATGCTCTTTCCCGTGTACTGGAAGCGGCTGTCCATGTTAATCTGCGTATAGACCTCCGAGATCGCATAGGAAAGGGACTGCACCGGCTTCGCTTTCTTCTGGATAACCTCCATGATGAGATCCTTGTAATAAAGCGGTTTCCCTTTCTTGGAAAGGATATGGTACGCGACGTCCGTCTCCGAGCTCTTTGTAAAATCCATGATAAGTCAAAATCCCCCTTACATTTTTTCAGGCGCGCTGACGCCCAATATAGAAAGCGCGTGGCGAATGACCTGCGCCGTCTTTCCCGCCAATGCGAGCCGTGCGCCGGCCAATTTCGGCTCGACGCCCATGATCCGGCACCGGCTGTAGAAACTGTGGAACGCGCTCGCCATTTCGTGCGCGACCCGCGCGATACGCTGCGGCGCAAGATCGGCGGCAGCTTTTTCCACCTCACGCGGATATTCCTCGATTTTCTTGATCAAAGCAAGCTCCGACTCGTCCGTCAAAAGCTCGAAGGCGTCGCTTTCCTGAAGCCCCGTCTCCGCCGCCTGACGGAACACGCTCTTGATGCGCGCGTGCGCGTACTGGACGTAGTAGACCGGATTTTCGCTGGACTGGGACTTCGCGAGGTCGATATCGAAATCGAGCTGGCTGTCCGGCGAGCGCATCACGAAGAAATACCGCGCCGCGTCGGTGCCGACCTCTTCGATCAGCTCCGCCAGCGTCACGCTCTCGCCCGTGCGTTTCGACATCTTCACAGCTTCTCCGCCGCGCAGGAGGCTCACCATCTGCAGGAGCATGACCGTCAGCTTGTCCGGATCGCCGCCCATCGCCTGAATCGCCGCCTTGACGCGGCAAATATAGCCGTGATGATCGGCGCCCCAAAGATTGATGACGCGTCCGAAACCGCGCTCGAATTTATCCTTGTGATAGGCGATATCCGCCGCCAGATACGTCGGCTCGCCGCCCGCGCGAATCACGACGCGGTCTTTGTCGTCGCCGTAGTCCGTCGAGCGCAGCCAAAGCGCGCCGTCTTTCTCGTAAATATTGCCGTTGGCGCGTAGCTTTTCCACCGCCGCGTTCACCTTGTCCGGGTGCAGCGTACGCTCGCTGAACCAGACGTCATATTTCACGTTGAACGCCGCGAGGTCTTCCTTCAGCGCGGCAAGCTTTTCCGCCAGCGCCCGCTCCTTGAAGATCGAAAGCCGCTCCGCCTCCGGCATCGAAAGATACTTGTCGCCGTCTTTCTCCTTGATGCGGCGCGCCGTCTCCACGATGTCCTGCCCGCGGTAGCCGTCCTCCGGCACCTCGACGTCTTGCCCGCAAAGCTGCAAATATCTCGCGTTCACAGACTCTGCCAAATGGTCGATCTGATTGCCGGCATCGTTGATATAGTATTCCGCCTCGACGTCATAACCCGCCGCACGGAGAAGATTCACCAATGCGCTGCCCACCGCCGCGCCGCGTCCGTGACCGACGTGCAAAGGACCCGTCGGATTCGCGCTGACGTACTCGACCTGCGTGGGCGGCACGTCTTTTTTCGGGAGATTCCCGTAGTCTTCTCCCGCCGCGATCGCCGCGCGCAGGCTGTCGTATATAACGTCCTGCGTCAGATAAAAATTGATGAAGCCCGGGCCTGCGATTTCCACACGGTCGATTCCGTCCCGTGCGAACCGTTCGGCAAGCGCCTCCGCGATCTGGCGCGGGCTCTTATGAAACGCGCGCGCCGACTTCATCGCGAAATTCGTCGCGAAATCGCCCAATTCTTTTTTCGGCGGCACTTCCAGCTCTACCGCCGGAATCTCCGCCTCGGGAAAAACGCCGTCCGCGATTCCCTGCTCCGCCGCGGTGCGAATCACCGCGCAGAGCTTTTCCTTCATATCCATTCCATTCCCTCTCTTATCAATTCAATCGCCCGATCTCGCTGGCGTCCGGGCAGATCTCGATGGAAAGCGAATTGTCGCTCTGCCACGCGCCGTTGATCGCCAGCGCATAATCGACGTGAATCTCTCCCGAAACCGTGCCGTAAGCGATCGTCATATCTTTCGTCTGTACCGAGAGTTTCAGATTGCCGAGCGGCGTCCTGTATTCGCTGGTGCTTTCCATTCCGCGCATAAAATGCTGCTCCTGCGCGACTGCGCCACTTCGCGTCAGATGCAGGCGATCAGGCTCGATCTTCAGCATCGTCGAGACGGACTCGTCCGCCATCTTGTCGTCATAGAGCACGTAATGCATTCCATTTTTATAATAGTGGCGGCCTTCCGTCACGACTTCGATTTCATTCGTCTCGCCGTCTGCGCCCGTCTGCTCGCCGTGTACTTTCACAATAACTTTTTCCATTCGTTCACCTCGAAAAAACATACTATAACATTATAGCCCACCGCGTCCGTTCCGTCTACGGGAAAATAAAAAAAGAGTCGCATACTCCCATAATGACCGCAAAAACTCCCGAAAGGACAATTCCTTTCGGGAGTTTTCCATACTCGTTATTCATACCTGAGCGCTTCGATAGGATCGAGCAGCGCCGCTTTCCGTGCCGGATAGATGCCGAAGAAGAGGCCGATTCCGACAGAGAAAAGGAAGGAGAGCAGGATCGGCGAGGCGGTGATGACCGTCTGGAAGTCGCCGAATTTCGAGATGGCCTGCGCCGCTGCGATACCGAAAATGATTCCGAGCACGCCGCCGATGACGCCGATGACTACGGATTCGATCAGGAACTGTGTCATGATGTCCTTGAAGGTAGCACCAAGAGCCTTGCGGATACCGATTTCGCGTGTACGCTCGGTAACGGAGACCATCATGATGTTCATAATGCCAATACCGCCGACGATCAGCGAGATTGCCGCGATACTGCCGAGGAAAAGCGTCAGCATCGTCGTTGTCTCGTTCATCGTGGTCATGAGGCTCGTCAAATTCTGGACCTGAAAGTCGTCGTCCTTGGTCCCCGTCAGGTGATGGCGCTGACGGAGCAACGTCTCGATATCCTTTTGCACGTCGTCCATCTTCTGCTGGCTCGACACCTGCACATTGATCGTCTGCACATAAGTAACCGCCAAGAGTCGATCCATTGCCGTCGTCAGCGGCACGATCACCACGTCGTCCTGGTCCTGGCCCACGGAGGACTGGCCCTTGCTCTCCAGGACGCCAATGACACGATAGGGCTGGTTGTTGACGCGAATCGTCTTGCCCACC
>JAFZRW010000161.1 GCA_017619685.1 Schwartzia sp. (in: firmicutes) | reverse complement strand
TACACGGAAGACAGCGCGAAAGCGATGGAGAAAAAGCTCCTCGGCATGGCGGGCGTAATGTACGTCCATATCCACGCCCACGACGGCGAAACCACCGTCGACTACGCGCCGTCGAAAACGAAGCTGACGCAGATCATGGCCGCTTTCGAGGAAGAAGGCCTGACGGCAAATCTGTAATTTTCGTAACGTTGATACAAAAAATCGGCGACCCTTTGGGCCGCCGATTTTTTATATCAACACTTACCAATGATATTTTTCGCCGCGCAGGATCTTGAACGCGCGATAGATTTGCTCCGTCAACAGCACGCGCGCCATTTGATGCGTGAACGTCATGCGCGAAAGCGAAAGGCGAAGCCTTGCGGCGCTGCGCACGTCGGGCGAAAGGCCGAAAGCGCCGCCGATCAGGAAGGTAAGGCTCGACACGCCCTCCGTCATTCGCTGCCCGAGCCGCGCGGCAAACTCCTCGGAAGACAAAGGCTCCCCCGCTACGTCCAATACGACGAGTTCGCTTCCCTGCGGCACGCGCGCCAAAAGACGCTCGCCCTCCCGGACGAGCGTCTTTTCTTTTTCCGCCGCAGAAAAATTCTCCGGCATCTTTTCCTCGGCAATCTCAATGATTTCCAGCTTTGCAAAGGGCGCGAGCCGTTTCGCGTACTCCGCGACGGCGTCGCGCAAATATTTTTCCTTCAGTTTTCCCACCGCAAGGATCGTGATTTTCACGGTCACTCCTCCGGAATCGCCTCGAGCACGGCATTAACGGTCATTGTGTCGCCGTTCCGCACGAGCTTGATTTCCACGCTGTCGCCCACCTGATGAGAGGTGATTGCCGAGCGAAGCGCGCCCACCGTGTTCGTCTTCTCGCCGCCGACGGAAAGGATCACGTCGCCGCGCTGAATGCCCGCTTTACCCGCAGGACCGTTCAGCGTGACGTTCTGCACATAGACGCCCGCGTCGACGTTGAGCTGATAGCCGGCGCGCGCCGCCGTTTCCTTGTCATAGACGCCGACGCCGAGATACGGACGGATCACGCGGCCGTGATCCAAAAGCTGATTGACGATGTCGCGCACCGAATTGATCGGGATCGCAAAGCCCATGCCCTCGACGCCGTTCGCCGCGATTTTCGCGCTGTTGATGCCGATGACGAGCCCGTCCGCATTCGCCAATGCGCCGCCGGAATTGCCCGGGCTGATAGCCGCGTCGGTCTGGATCAATTTCAGATGGCGCTCGGAAATATCGAGGGTGCGGTTCAGCGCGCTGATGACGCCGACGGTCACGCTGCCCTGAAATTCAAGGCCCATCGGGTTGCCGATGGCAATCGCCGGCTCGCCGACCACGATGTCGTCGGAGTTGCCGAAAGCCGCCGTCGGAAATCCGTCGCCGTCGATTTTCACCACCGCGATGTCGGTCAGTTCGTCCGCGCCCACCATCTTGCCTTTGACGCTGCGCCCGTCGGAAAGCGAGACCATGATCTCTTTCGCGCCCGCCACCACATGATAATTCGTCACGATGTAGCCGTCCTCGCGGAAAATGACGCCGGAGCCGACGCCCTGCTCGTACTCGAATTGATGATTGAACCAGTCGCGGGCGACGGCGCGGTTCGTAATGCCGACCACCGCCGGGCCGACGGACTGCGCCACGCGAACGGCGGGCGTGTTGCGCGCTGCCGAGAGCGAGCCAGAAGAAGCGGACGCCGGACGCGAAGTCTGCGGCATTACGCCCTGCGAAGTATTGTCTGCCAGCACTCCGCCGCACCCTGCGGCGAGCACCGCCCCGGCCACGCTCATCGCCACTACGGTCTTGCGATACTTTCTCCACATATCCATTAGAAACATATCCTTTCCCCTCCAGTCGGAACCGTCCCTGCCGGGTCTTTTTCCGTCATGCTGTGTCAGCGGACGCTTGACGTAGCGCTCCGACTACTACTTCGCGTCCGCTTCCGTGCCTGACGAAAAAATTCCTCGACAGGGCATACACTGACCGATTCATATTTTAACTTATAATAAATTCTAACCTATAAAATATAATTACGCCGTCACCATTTCGTCCTGCAGCGCCACCGCCAGCGACAATGCGGAAACGCCGCTTTCCGCCAGCACGTGGCTGACCGTTTCCTCGGCAATCTCGGGGCGGTTGTTCGTCTCGCTCAAATGCGCGAGCACGATTTTTTTCGGCCGCGCCCGAAGCCCCGCAATCGCACGTCCCGCCTCGTCGTTCGCCAAATGGCCGCGACAGCCGAGAATCCGCTGCTTCAAAGGCCACGGATACGGCCCCTGCCGAAGCATCCTGCGGTCGTGGTTCGCCTCGAATACGAGCACGTCCGCGCCCTCCATCGCCGCCCGCACCCCGTCCGTCACGAAGCCGAGATCCGTCGCCACCGTACATTTCCGGCTGCCCGTGATCTCGTAGCCGACGGGATCGACGGCGTCGTGCGGAATATCAAAAGCCGAAACGCGGAGCGCCCCGACCTCCAGCGCGTCATGAATCGCGAAAAGCCGCTCCTCTGGCAGTGCGCCGCCCGCCGCCATTTCGCGGATCGTGCCCGGCCTCGTGTAGACCGGCGCGTCCGTCTGCTTGAGCAGCGTCTCCAGTCCTTTCACATGGTCGCTGTGCTCGTGCGTGATGAAAATCGCGTCCAAAGAGTCGAGCGACACCGAAAGCGTCCCGAGTTCCCGCGCGACGCGGCGAACGCCGACGCCCGCGTCCACGAGGAGACGCGTACCGTCCATCTCGATAAAAATCGCATTTCCCTTGCTCCCGCTGGCGAGAACCGAAACCTGCATGTCCGTTTATTCGCTCCTTTTCCTGTCCTGCGGACTTTCCGCCTTTCACAGCATAGAGAAAGGCTATGGAAACTCCCTGTAAATTCAGCCCATCCCCGATCGGCGACGTCCGCCCGCGCCCTGCCCGACCGTGCGCCCCATCGCGCGAATCCGGCCCTCCATGCAGGCGCGGCAATGCGCCGGCGTATCGGCGACGCAGGCTTTGCCCGGATAGAGCGCGTATTTCTGCCGCGCCTCGCCCTCGGTGACGTTCGGCATCATCACGTTCGCGCCGGAGCGGAGCATCAGTTCCCGCGCCCCCGGCAAAAGCGTCTCCATCGCCGTCGTCGCGGGAATGTTCGCCTCCGGCAAGAGCAGCCGGATTGCCGCCACCACGCGGCGCACGAGGCGCATATCGCCGGGCGGCGCGTCTCCCAGCGGCGTGTCGCCGTTCGGCACCAGCGGGCCAATCCCCACCATGTCCGCGTCGATAGATTGAAAAAACAAGATATCCCGCGCCAAAGACTCCACGGTCTGCCCCGGCAGTCCGACGAGGCAGCCGGTGCCCACCTCATAGCCGAGGCCTTTCAAATCCGCGAGACAACGCACGCGGTTCTCATACGACATGTCGGGGTCGAGCCGCTCGTAAAGCGCGCGGTCCGTCGTCTCGATGCGGAGCAGGAAACGATCCGCCCCCGCCTCCCGCAAAACGCGGTACTCGTCCCTCGTGCGCTCGCCGACGGACAACGTGACCGTCAGCCCCAGCGCTTTGACTTCGCGCACGATTGCCGCCAATCGCTCCGCCGTGAACCACGCGTCCTCGCCCGACTGCATCACCACCGTCGGGTAGCCCGCCGCTTTCGCCTTTTTCGCCAGCGCGACGATCTCTTCCGGTGCGAGACGGTAGCGCTGCGCCTTCTCATTGTCCCGGCGCAGTCCGCAATACATGCAGTTCTGGCGACAATAGCTCGAAAACTCGATCAGCCCGCGCAAATGCACCTCGTCGCCCACAAAGGCGCGGCGCACGCGATCCGCCGCCGCCGCCATTTCTTCCGCCACCGCATCGTCCGCCAGGAGAGACGCAAGTTCCTCCTCCGACAGCCGGTGCGTGCGCTCCGCCTTTTCAATCAGCGCCCGCCGCGCGTTGTCCATATCGCCGCCCCCTTCCCGCCCTTGCCGGTTCTTTTTTCGTCATGCTGTGTCAAAGCGCCCTCGACGTAGCGATGCTACGACTTCGAGCGCTTTTCCTTGCCTGACGAAAAAATCCCTCGGCAAGGTCATAATTGACTTATTCGTCGTTTCCCTTACAAAAAAAGCCGCAGCCCTCAAAGCTGCGGCGAATAGATATATTCCACGACGGTTTCCATCGCCGAGCCCGACGCGTAACTTTGCGCTTTCAGCGGGTGGCCGGAGCCTCCGGTCTGTTCCTTCGTGTCGTACTGCGCAATTACCGAGTCGAGGATCTGATACGTCTTCTTTCCCCGATCGAAAGCGATGGTGTAAAGATACAGGCAGTTCATGTCCGCCTTCACGATCTCGACGCGCGCCGTCGCTTCCGTATTGCTCTTGATATTCACCGAATTCATGTCGACGTAATAACCGGTGTTCCCCTGCGCGTCCACGAACCGAAGATCCATATCCGAAAAATCGATCGGTTCCGCCGCGCACACCGCGCAAGCCGCAATCCAAATCATTGCCGTCAGCAGCGGCAACAGGACTCTCCTTTTCAACATACCTCGTCTCTTTCCATTATATCTTGAAATATCCCCATAAAAACACCCCTATTATATACGCAGAAGCGGCTTCCCGCAACTCTTTTCTCCGATTTCCCCCGTGAAGCGTAAAAAAAATCCTCGAACCGCTTCCGATTCGAGGATTTTGCCTTTAATATTCAGCCCGCACTCATATCGACGCCGTTTCCGAGCGGCGTGCGACCCTGATTGTACGCCTGCTTCGCCGACTGCATCGCAGCCGACACGCTCGACTCGCCTTCGTGCATTACCCTGTCGTTCAGGTTTTGGAAGTTGCCCTTGCCGATCTTGACCTCGTTGCCAAAATTGGAAACGTCCGTGATCGCGCGCCCGCGGCCCGACAACATCGACGTCTTCTGTTCGCCCGTCGAATGAACCTTCTGGTTCTCACGCTGGAAAGCGCTGCGTCCGAACTTCGTCTCGTTGCCGAAATTCGACACGTCCGTGACGGCCTTGCCGCGCTGCGTCAGCATCGACGTCTTGCTCTCGCCCGTCGAAAGCACCTGCTTGTTCTCGCGCTGGAACTCGCTATGACCAAACTTCGTCTCGTTGCCGAAGTTCGACACGTCCGTGACCGCCTTGCCGCGCTGCGTCAGCATCGACGTCTTTCTTTCGCCCGTCGAAAGCACCTGTTTATTTTCGCGCTGAAACTCGCTCGTGCCGAGCTTTGTCTCATTGCCGAAATTCGACACCTCATAATGCGACTTCGACCGCTCCATGTACATGGCGGCCTTTTCCTCGCCGATACGGCTGACCATTTGATTGACCTGCAAGAAGCCGCTGCCTCCGGATACTCCTCCTACCGTCATTTTAGTTCCCCCGCTTTCATCCTTGTACGACATTTTTTAGACAAAATGCCTATCCTATATCTTTATTCGTATTATACCGGGAAACCGTTTTTATGGCAAGACCCAAACGATACTTTTTCCTTGTTTTTTCAAATCATACACAATTCCACCTGAAAATTTCGCTTGACAAATGTCCTCTCAGACGGTTATAATCGAGCCGTGAAAATGAAATACGATTCGCGCGGCTGACGGATAGGGAACCGCTTCCCTGTGGAATCAACCACGTGTCGCGTGAATTGAGGATCAGCCGACCGTCTGGGCAAGAGGTTTGTCCAGGCGTTTTTTGCGTCTCGGGTAAAGCCTCTGGAATAAGAAGTTCAGGAGGTTTGCTATGAGAAATCGTTGGTTGATCGCACTTTCCGCCGTCGGGATCCACATCTCCATCGGCAGCGTCTACGCGTGGAGCGTACTGACGCGTCCGATCATGGAGGCCGTGAACGCGCCCCTCAGAGACGTCACCTGGGCGTTTTCCATCGCCATTCTTTTCCTCGGCACGTCCGCCGGATTCCTTGGCAATTTCGTCGAGCGCAGCGGCCCGAAAAAAAGCGGCCTGATTTCCATGCTGTTCTTCGGCGTCGGAATGCTCGGCACCGCTTTCGCTATCTCCCGCCAGAGCCTTGCGCTGCTCTACCTGTTTTACGGCGTCATCGGCGGCATCGGGCTCGGCGTCGGCTATATCACGCCCGTCTCCACGCTGGTCAAATACTTCCCTAAGAATCGCGGCTTCGCAACCGGCATGGCCATCATGGGCTTCGGCTTCGCCGCGCTGATCGCGGGTCCCGTCATGCAATATCTGGCGACGACCTACGGACTGATCTATGCATTCGTCATTCCGGGCGTCGTCTACATGATCGTCATGGGCGCTTCCGCGCTCTACCTGAAGCCTCCGGCAAAACCCGCGCCCACGCCCTCGGAAAAACACGCGGCTCCGGCGCCCTCGCTCGACGGCCTCTCCACGGAAGAAGCGGTGCGCACCTGGCAGTTCGCCGCCCTCTGGTGGGTGTTCTTCATCAATATCACCTGCGGCATCAGCCTGCTGGCCGTAGCCTCGCCTATGGCGCAGGAAACCTGCGGCATGACGGCTGCGGAAGCCGCGAGCCTCGTCGGCATCATCGGCCTCATCAACGGTCTCGGACGCATCGCCTGGTCCACCGTCTCCGACTATATTGGCCGCGGCGCGACTTACGCGCTGTTCTTCCTGATTGAGATCGTCGCGTTCATCGCATTGGCCGACGCGAAAACGCCGGGACTGTTCCAGTTCCTGACGCTTCTTATCATCAGCTGCTACGGCGGCGGCTTCTCCTGTATGCCCGCCTACCTCAGCGATCTTTTCGGCGTCCGCTGCCTGAGCGCAATCCACGGGCGCGTCCTGACCGCGTGGGGCCTCGCCGGCATCGCCGGGCCCACCCTCGTGGCGCTGTTCCACGACCAGGGCTACGGCTACGCCGTCACGCTTTATCTGTTCGCGGGGTGCTTCCTCGTAAACCTCGCCATCGCGCTCGCCCTCTGGCGCAGCCGCCGCACGGCATTACAGCCCGCATCGGAAATTTGATATAATTTAATTATGACAAAATAACCGCCAATCCATAATTTTTTAAGGATTGGCGGTTATTTTATCTCATTTCTTAGTAACAACACTTGCTTCGCCTGGCCGTCAGTCTTTTTCAAAGAAACCGCACTTAAGGAAACAACGAATAAGTCCCTTTCGCCCTTGCCAGTCCTTTTTCCGTCATGCTGCGTCAGATGCCGCTCGACGTAGCGATGCTACGACTTCGCGGTCTCTTCCTTGCTTGACGGAAAAATCCCTTGGCAAGGCCATAAATTGACTTTATCGTTGTTTCCTTAAAGGAGATGCGCCAAATAGAAGGGGATATACTTCACGCCATCCTCTTCGGCATAGTCCTTGCCGCAAATGACATAACTTTCGGCAATACCTTTTTTGTGTTTGGCGCGAAATCGGTCAAGGGAAGCGTGCGGCTTCGCAGCGGCGGACTTGACTTCCACGGGGCAGATTTTGTGTTGCCGAGCCAACAAAAAATCAATCTCATAGGTATGATTGGAAGTATCGGATGAGAACGTATGGTAAAAGAGCTCGTTCCCATTAGCGCGGAAGGTCTGGGCAATGATATTTTCATACAGGTAACCAAGATTGGCAGGAAGCTTTCCATAAAGCAGCTTCTCATAAATTATATTCTCGGTGAAAGCGCGGTCTTTGAAAGCAAGCGTAACAAAGAGGCCGGTGTCCGCAAGATACAGCTTGAATCGGTCAATGTCCTTGCCAAGAGACATGCCCGGACCGGGATCACTGACACGAAACGCCGGAAGTACCGTCATGGAATCGGCTATATCCGCCACAATATCCCGCACGTTTTTTGCACGTTGACGCCGAAGCACCTTCGAGACTTGATAACGCGAAGAATGCTTTCCGAGCTCGCCGGGAATGGCGTCAAAAAGTTGGGAGGCGCGCCCTGAACGATCTATTTTACGGAAGTCATTCTCGTAAAGCGTCAGGATGTTTCTCTTTACACGGTCGATTCGAGAAAATTCGTTTGCTTCAAGCAGGGTCTCAACCGCCTGCGGCATTCCCCCGACGAGCATATACAGGCGAAAATCCTGCATCTGCTTCCGATGAACGCTGTCGCCCAAAGCCTTCCCCTCTTGAAAACGCTCTCGAAGGAGTGGAGCTGTGACTTCGTCTCCTCTCGCCCACAAAAATTCCTCATAATCCATGGGGAACATATGCAGACATTCCTCTTCGCTGGGAATCAGGATATTTTCAATGTTCTTACGAAGGGTGATCAGCGAGCCGGTTTCCAGATAGTCGTATCGGCCATCCGCCACTAGGTGCTTGATCGCTTGCCGCGCCAACGGCTGAAGCTGCACCTCGTCAAAGATAATCAAGGACTTTCTCAAATAGAGTCGGACTTTGCAAAGCATTTGAATCTGCAAGAAAAAGGAATCTAAGTCGTGCATGTCGCGGAAGAGATCGACGATCTCCGGGCGCGCTTTCGAGAAATCAATCAAAAGATAGCTCTTGTATTCCCGCCGCGCAAAGTCCTGCGCCACGGTCGATTTCCCGACACGTCGCGCTCCTTGGATTAAAAGAGCCGACCGACCTTGGGATATTTCCTTCCATTCGAGCATTTGCTGATAAATCTTTCGTTTGAACATGGGGCGTCTCCTTTCGAGGACTCGAATTTTGCATAATCCCCATCGTTATCTTACCATATTTTTGCATAATCCCCAAGTTCAAAACAGAAAAAAGTTGCATAATCCCCATCCTTAAACCTGAGAATTTTTGCATAATCCCCATGGAGGAGGAATTTTTGTGTAGTATGATATCATATTCGGCTTTAAGAGCATCATATTCCGCCTTCAACCGCGGATTCTTAACCTTTACAGCGTTTAGCATCAGAAATTTTTCGCCTTTGTTGGGGGAAGCTAGGCGCAGAGCGTGAGAAGCTGGCAAACGCCCTCCGCATTTATGATTTTAACGGATCTGCGCGAGCCTATAAACGTCACGTCTTTGTCCTCTCCTATGACATAGACGGCGTTGGCGGCCAGCGCGCAGGCGATG
>JAFZRW010000160.1 GCA_017619685.1 Schwartzia sp. (in: firmicutes) | reverse complement strand
CGAAATCCATGGACGACGGCGCAAATTCTCCCTCCGCCGCAACGTGTCCGCCGAACATATCCGCCGTCAGCTTCGCGACCGTAATACGCCCGTCCGCGTAAGACGCCCTTGCCTCCGCATTCGCGAACGGATACACGTCCAACGTCCCATTTGGCGCGCGGAACACGCCGTCGACCTCCGGCGCGTTCATCGTGCCCGTCACCCGCGCCGAAACCGCAACCGCGCCATGAAACGGGCTGTCTTTCAATATCTCTCCGGGATCGAACGCCTCCGCTTGGGCGAAAAGATTGAGCGACGGCGAGTCGCCGGAAAGCCCGATGCTTCCACTGACCGACGCTTTCTGGCCTTCAGCTTCCGCTGTCGCTGAAAGCCGCGCCTCGCGCTCCGTCATATTCACTACGCCCGTAATATTTCGGATTTCAGTCTCCATCACACGCGCCGCCGCACCGGAAATTTCCGCACGTCCCTGATACGAAAGCGCGTCGCCGCGTTTGTCGACGGAGCCCGTCATCGTCTCGACGCGGCCGCCGAGTACCTCTACTTCTTTCGGCAGCGTTCCGGCCGGCAGCCAGCCGAGATAGTCTTCCAGATCGATCTCCTCGCCCTCGACATAAATCGAAGCGTTATCGCCGCCCACCGTTCCTTCTGCGGAAACTGTCGCCGCGCCGCAGCGCGCTTTACCGGCAATCCGCAACGCCTCGGCGTCTGCGAAATCGACGCTGCCGTTCAGATCGGAAATCCGCAGTTCCTTCCCATCCATTGTCAAAACCGCCGCGCCGTATTCACTTCGCACGACGCCGCGAAATGCGCTCGGTTCGCTGTCTTCCGCAATCAAATCCTCATAATTCCAGCGTCCGTCCGTACGCTTTTCTATCCGCGCCTCCGGACGGCGCACAACGACCTCCTCGACCGCACGCGCCGGAACGTCCGTAAGCATACCGAAAAGGCTGAACCGTACCGACGCCGATTCAGCCTTCAAGAGCAACTCGTTCTGTTTGTCATAAAGCGCAATATTCCTAACCGTCAAAGAGCGGAGCGAATCCACGCGCACTTCGCCAACCTCGACGCGCGTATCGAGAATTTCCGCCCCTTTTTCACTTGCCAGCGCGCCCATGTCCGCCATGAAGCGCTCCGTTCCCGCGAGATACCAAAGGAACGCATACGCAAAAATAAGGAGCCCGAAAACGCCGCCGCCCGCGATCAACCAAGGCCGCCGTACCATCATCGGACCCCCCCTTTCTTTTTCTATCGCTTGCCGCGCCTATGCAATCAATCAAATTCTAAAGCGAAAGCCGCGATTTGTCAATGTTTCCATAACAAATCACGGCTTTTATACCTGTCAGTCCGTAATATCTTTCGGATCGATATGCACGATTGTCCCGTCCGGCTCGCGATAAACCGCCTCGGCGACCATCGCATTCCTGAGCATACGCCGGCATAAGAGGCATGGTTTCCCGGAAGCAAGCGTGCCGTCGGCGTTATATCCCTCGATATAAATCGTCGAGCCTTGCATTTTCACAGGATCGGCGTTGATAATCGCGTTCTGTTCGGCATGCACAGCCACGCAAAGCTCATAATTCTGGCCCTTCGGCACATGCAGGCGCTCGCGCTCGCAGACGCCGGTGTCGATACAATTCGCCTCGCCGCGCGGCGCGCCGTTGTAGCCCGTGCTGATGATGATCTTATCTTTTACGATAATCGCGCCGTACTTCCGCCGAAGACACGTCGAGCGCCGCCCGACCGCTTTCGCAATATCGAGAAAATACTCCGTCCAGTCTGGACGCGTCTGCGTTTCACTCATTTTATTTCCTCCCGCGCTAAAATCAAATTGTAACAAAACGGCAGAAATTATTCCTGCCGCTGTCTCATCACCGTTTTTGCTGCTCCAGATACCTCCGCGCCAGGATCACCGCGACGAAATCGTCGACGGGGACCGGCGGCACCTGCATACCCGTAGGAAAAAGACGGCGCCAGCCCGTTGGCGGGTTCGATTCCCAATACGCTCGCCGTGCATCGTCGGTCGTTCGATATTCGTCGACGACTTCAATGGGAAGTTCCGGCAACGCGGTACGGATTACCGCCCCGGCTTCGGCGCTGGTCGTACCGTTCCCGAGAACGACCAGCGTCGGAGAGAACTCCTTTGCGCGAACGGAAATCTCCTCCGCCAGACGCGCTGTGGCAACGACGTCCTGCGCCAATACGCGTCCTTCTTCCGTCACGATGGCAAGCCCGCATTTTTCGCGCCCCGGATCGACGGCCGCCACGTTCATTTGGCGCACCTTCTCCCTACCCCGTTCTTCACTGTGCCGCGCCATCCGTCTCGACGTGAAGCTTCAACCGCAGCGGGCCTATGGAATCCGTCTCTTCACGAGCATAGGCGCTGATAACGCCCGAACCGCGCGTAGCCGCGATGGCGGTCGCCGCCTCGTAGAACTGAGAACTCCCCATGACGCCCACACTGCCGCGAATAGGATCGGGCAGAACGCCTTTTTCCTTCGCCGCCAAGTTAACTTCCTGCAAAAATTCCATGATGATGGATTCCGCTTCGCCCGCTTGGGTTCCCGTAAACGTAAAGGGTTTGGACAGGATAAATTCTCCTTCGCGATAAACGGTACGGTTTACAAAAAGTTCCAGCGCCGTACGTACCGGTTCGCCGCGCACGAGGTTTCCGGCCGCAACGATGCGGACAACCATATCCTCGCCACCCTCGATGATTCTTTCCGCCGCCGCATCGTACTCCGGCGTATAAATCCATACATAATTTTCTTCTTTGTTTCCTTCGAGCCTCTCCGCCACACCTGCGTTGGCAAGCTGAATCAGCGCTCCCAGGTCGCCCCGCACCTCGTCCATCGGGCGATTGCTCCGCACGACCCCGCTGGCAAGCACTTCTCCGGCACGGAAGACGATATCTCCCTCGCGCATGATAATAAGGCCCTGCCGAAGCGCTTCTGTCTTCTGCTCAAGATCCTTATTCTCCTTTGCCAGCGCGCCGTTTTGCGCCGACAGGGAATCATTCGCTTCCGTCAGCTCGCGCTTTGCCGTCTCCAGCTGCTCGTTGCCTGCCGCCAATTCCTGCGTGCGCGCTTCCAGCGCCGCTTGCTCTTTCTGGAGCGCGTCGACTTCGCCCTGGGATTTTTTCAGCGCTTCGCCCGCTTCCCGCTGCCGTTTTTCTGCGGCGGCAAGCTTGGTTCCCGCTTCATCGAGCTTGGCCTGCGTTCCGCGCATTTCCTCGTTGAGCTTTTCCATGCCGAAAAGCGCGACGCGCACATTTTCCGACGCCGCCGCAAGCACGGCGAATGTCAGCGTCGTAATCAATATGCCGGTCACGATGGTGACGATTACCGACGTATGCCGCGGGCGGAGCCCGAAAAGAGACAGTTTTTTCTTGCCGACCCTCGAGCCGACGCGGTCGCCGATGACCGCAATCGCGCCGCCCGTAACGATCAACGCCGCTATAAGAACGATTCCGTACATACCGCTTGCACGACCTTCCCGGTTTTATGAACCAATACGCAAAGCGCCCTTGTATCGCTACCGCGACGCCTGCCGTATAAAGAATAATCCCGCAAAGAAACAGATAATATTTGGCATCCAGAGCCCGAGCCAAAGCGGTATTTTCCCGCTCTTTCCCACGGCTCCCGTCATGACCATCAGCATATAGTAAATAAAAATGACCACGAGACTGACCGCGAATCCGCGCGAAGAACCGGACCGATTCGGCTGGAGCCCAAGCGGCATGCCGATCAGCGCAAAGACAAGACTTGCGAACGGTATGGTCCACCGCTGATACATTTCCGTCTCAAATTTGCTCGTATTGACATATTGAGAAGAGAGAATCCTGATTTGCTCCTTCAGTTCGCGGATCGTCATAGCCTCGGGCTTTTTCTGCGCGTTCACGATTTCCCTTGGGCTTTGCTCCACCGGCAGCGTCTGCGTACTGAAATGCATCGTGTGCCGCGACGCCTCCTCCTTGGTTTCCCCGCTGGCAATATCGTAAATCACGCCGTCATGCATGACCCAGCGGTCACCTTTCCACTCGGCGTAAGCCGCGTTCTCGACGTGCGAAACCTTCCCTTTCTCGAAGAGCTGCATCGTCACGCCCTCCATGTGCTGCGTCGTGCCGTCGTAACGCCGTGCGTAGATGAGCCGCTCGATGGTGCCGGACTTGATGTCTTTGATAATAATGTGATCCTGGGATTTCGGCGCGGTATTGTTTTGATCTCATAGTTGACGACGCGCTGATACGCGTTGTTCGACCATGGAACGATATACTCGTTGAACCAGACGGAAAAAAGGCTCATGACAAAGCCGAGGATAATTCCCGGCACGCAGAGCCGCTGAAAACTGATGCCGCAGGACTGCATCGCGGTAATCTCGCTGCCGCCGGAAAGCCGCCCGAACGCCAGGAGGGTCGCCAAGAGCATCGACATCGGAAACGTCCAGACGATGACGCCCGGCAGGCTCAGTACAAAGAGCTTCGCAACCGCCGAAAACGACGCGCCGTAATCCGTGATGTACTCGGCGATGCGGAAAAGCGTGCCGGAGCCGACGAAAACGGCCGTGAAAGCACATATACTGAACAGGAACGTCGACGCGACTTCCTGAAAAATATATCGGTCCAAAATACGAATTCGCATAAAAATAATAGCTCCTATGGAACAATGCAAAAAAGCACCGTTCGCTTGTTCAAATTCTACAGCGTAAAATTATCGCCCAAATAAAATTTCCGCGCAAGGGGATCGGACGCAACCGTTTCCCGATCGCCCTCGATCAGGATCTCGCCCTCGTTCATGATATAAGCGCGTTCCACGATATGAAGCGTCTCCCGTACATTGTGGTCGGTAATCAGGATTCCGATGCCGCGCTGGCACAGATACGCAATAATGCCCTGAATATCGGCGACGGCAATGGGATCGACGCCGGCAAAAGGCTCGTCCAGCAAGATGAAGCGAGGCTCAATGGCAAGACAGCGCGCAATTTCCACACGGCGGCGCTCGCCGCCCGAAAGTTCCGTGCCGCGCCGGTCCTTGACGTGCGCGACATGAAACTCCTCCAGGAGCGCTTCCATTCGATCTTTGCGTTCCGACGGCGACAGTGTCGTCGCTTCGAGAATTGCCATCAGATTTTCCTCGACGGTAAGCCGCCGAAAAATCGACGCTTCCTGCGCGAGATAGCTGACGCCCATCGCCGCACGCTGGTGCATCGGAAGGCCGCTGACTTCGCGGCTGCCGATATAGACCTCGCCGGCGTTCGGATGCTCAAGCCCGATAATCATATAAAAGGTCGTGGTTTTTCCCGCGCCGTTCGGACCTAAAAGTCCGACAATCTCCCCCGTCCGCATCTGCAGGGAAACGCCGTTGACGACATTCCTCTTTTTGAATGTCTTGACGAGATTCCTGACTTCAATCGTCATTTTCTCGTCAGACGCGGGACGCTGGGAAAAGGCGCGCGACGACGAGAATGCCTCGTGCGTACTGGATGCCTCATCCTGCAAAACCGTTGTTTCTTTCGGTGCGGATTCGTCAATTGCCGATATATGACCGATATTATTTTTGCTCTTCTTCGTTCTCATCTGCCACCGTTTCCGCTTTGTCCCGTTCGCTCAGATAGACCGTCATGCGCCCGCTTTTCAGCATATTATTGCCCTGTATTGCCCAAGCGTTCCCCGTCAGAACGAGCTTGCCGTTTTCTTTCCCGAAATACTCGGCCTCGTCGCCGCCGCCCTCAAAATCCTTCGGTGGGCTGACGATATGCGCGTTGCCGACGCCCTTGGCGCGCTCTTCCTTGCTCCAGCCCTCTATATAGTCGGCAGTAAAGCTGCCGTCTTTCGTCGAAAGCGTTCCGCCCTCGGGCATACGGGCATATTCCTCGCCGCTGTCGTATTCGACTCGCGGCCCGACAACCTGCTTATCCTGTTTGCGACCGTGCACGTTCCCGATGGCGACCATCTGCGTCTTGGACACGAACTCTATGCGGTCGCAGTCGAGGTGCATATCACCCTTATCCGCGACGACTCCGCCCGTCAACGCGCCCGACGAAGTCTTCGTATTGTAAGTCGCGGCAGCGCCCGTAGCCACGCCGCCGTCATAATGGATAACGACGTTTCCGGTTGCCGTCATCTGCCCTGTTTTCATATTATATTCCATCGAATCCGCGTTGAGTTCCGACAGCCCGCTTTTCTTTGCCGGCTCTGACTCCGATTCCGGCGCGGCCATCGCCACCGCCGAAGCGAGCAAGACGCCTGCCGCAACTGCCGCCCAGCCCGGGATTATCTTAAAAGCTTTCATTTCTCATTCGCTCCTTTTCCGTCCTGCTCCCTGACGAGATGCGCGTTACCCGTCGCCCGGAATTCCTGGAACTGGTCCCAGCTCTCTATGCGATCCGCTTCCAGGCTGACGTCCGGCTTGGAGACGCGCGCCTTGCCCGTCGCGATCAGCCGATCCTCTTTCGCTACCCATTCCAACTCGCGGCTTGTCAGCTTCGATCCGTCCGACATGACCGCCTCGACGTCGCCGATGAGTTTAAGATTTCGCGTCTTGCTCTCGTATCGGCCTTCCTTTGCCGTCATGACCAGCACTTTCCCGTCCTCGAAATAATATTTACCCTTGGCGCCCGTAAAAGTCGTATCCTGGGTTTTCACGTCGATGCTGGAAGAAGCGGTCGTAAGCTCCCAGATCAGTTTGCCGCCGACTTCCTCGCGAATCGTGTTTTCGCCGTATTCCATTTCTTTTTTCTTTGTCGCGCCTGGATCCTGCGGCGCGGGCGGCTCCGGAATGGAAAGCGTCACCCACGCGGCGAGCGCGGCAAAAATGACGACCGCGCCGATCGCGGCAAGTTTCTTACGCCCCATGTTTTGTCCCCTCCACGGGTTTTATGGTGTGATGTTTAATATGCTGCTGTTCCGGCGGCGTGTTCCAACGATGCTGGAACCAAAGCCACTGCGTCGGATTTTCCCGAATGATGCGCTCCAATATCCTTGTCATTTTCACCGTAAAATCGTACAAGTCCTGATCGGGATCGCCGTGATCCTCGTAATGCATCGGCTCGCCAAGCCAGACTTTGTGCTTGCCGTCCGGCTGCCGCAGAATAAACGCGGGCACGACCGGAGAGCCGAATTTTTTTGAAAAGACCGCCGGCCCCATCGGCGTCGACGCGGTCTTTCCGAGGAAGTCGATAAAAGCACCGCCCGGGCCGCCGTCCTGGTCGGCGAGAAATCCCAGCAATTTCCCGCTTTTCAACGCCCGCGCCGCCGCGAAAAGTTCGCTGGTGCCACGGGAAAACACCTCCATGCCGATCGTCGCCCGAAGGTCGTCAATTACGCGCGTGTACTGCTCGTTCGGCTGTCTCTTCGCAATGGCCGTCGCCGGAATCCCCGTCAAAAGGAACGCGGCCGAAAGCCATTCCCATGTGCCGATATGCGCGGTATAGACGACGACGCCCCGTCCCTCGGCAAGCGCCGATTCGATGTATTCCCTGTTCTCAAACGAAATATATTCATGAATATTGTCTCGGTTCAGATTCGGCATGTAAAGGATTTCCAGGATATTGCGCCCGAGATTGATGAACGAGCGCCGCACCGTTTCCCGCGCCTCGGCCTCCGAAATCTGCAGGCCTTCCATCATCTGGCTCACGGCACGCTCTCTCTGCTTCTTGATGAGTCTGTAATACAGGATACCCATTCCCTTCCCCAATGTCAATAGAAACGAATGGGGAAAGCATCGAACGACGCGGGAAAGAAACATCAGAAAGTGGTAAATCATGCAATAGTCCCCTTACGAAAGATACTGCGCGGCCGCCTCCTCAAAGCGCCCCTGCGCGCGCAGGATACGTTCCACCGCCTCGCGGATCGCGCCGTGCCCGCCGGCGTGATTCGTCGTGAAACTCGCGATCTCGTGCACCTCCGGCGCGGCGTCCCCGACGGCAATGGGCAGCCCGACGTATCTCATCACGGGCAAATCAATGATATCGTCTCCGATATAGGCGATCTCATCATCCGTGACCTGCAATTCTTTTTTCAGTTCTTCGTAGGCCGCCCGCTTATTCGTGCAGCCTTGGCGCACAATGGAGATATGGAGTTCCTTGGCGCGGTTCTCCACGATTTTCGAGGAGCGGCCGGTCAGAATTGCCGTCATGCCACCCGCTCGCCCCCAAAGAACGATACCCGCGCCGTCCTTGATATCAAAACGCTTCATCGCTTCGCCGTCCGGCCCCATATAAATGCCGCCGTCGGTCAGCACGCCGTCCACGTCCAGAATGATCAGCCGGATACGCTTCATGCGCGCTTCCAGCGTCGTTTGCTCCGCCATATCAAACCACCCCTTGCCGCAAGAGATCGGTCAGGTGCACGATTCCCAGCGGCATGTGATTCTCGTCCACGACGGGGAGAACCGTGATCGGACGCGGCTGATGTTTCTCCATCAGGGAAAGGGCCGACGCCGCCAATTTGTCCTTCGTGATGGTTTCCGGATTCCGCGTCATGAAATGCTCGACCGGCTCGTTGAGGAATTCCGGTCCCTTCGCGAGACAGCGGCGCACGTCGCCGTCGGTCACGAGGCCGATAAACTTGCCGTCCGCGTCCACTACGGAAGTCGCGCCGACGCCCGTCGAAGTCATCACGAAAAGCGCTTCCTTCGCCGTACGGCCCGCCTTGATGATTGGATTGTCCTCGCCGCTGCGCATGACGTTCTCGACGGTCAGGAGCAGCTTTCGGCCGAGCGACCCGCCCGGATGGAATACCGCAAAATCCTGCTCGGTGAAATTCCGCGCCGCGAGAAGCGCCATCGCCAGCGCGTCGCCCATGGCGAGCGCCGCCGTGGTGCTGGCCGTCGGCGCAAGCCCCAACGGGCACGCTTCTTTTTCCACGCCTGCGTCAATGAAATAGTCGGCGTTTTTCCCGAGCGTCGAATCCCTGCGCCCGCAGAGCGCAATGATCTTTGCGCCGATGCGGCGAATGACGGGCAGAATGTTCACGATCTCGTTCGTCTCGCCGCTGTTGGAAATCGCCAGCACGATGTCGTTCTGCGTGACCATGCCGAGATCGCCGTGAAACGCCTCCGCCGGGTGCATGAAAAACGACGGCGTGCCGGTCGAAGCGAGACTTGCCGCGACCTTCTGTCCAACATGACCGCTTTTCCCGATGCCGCTGACAATCACGCGCCCCTTGCAGGCAAGGATTGCCCGCGCCGCCGCTTCAAACTCGTCGTCGATGCGCGCCGAAAGTTTTTGCAGCGCGTCCGTCTCGATTTGAAGCGTTTCCTTCGCTTTTTCCTTGATCATCAATTCAACCTCAATACAAATGTTTTCTTACAATATTATAAATGGACAATGCGTCTTTCAGGAGCTCTTCCAGCTTGTCGAGATAGACCATGTTCGGCCCGTCGGAAAGCGCCTCCTCGGGATTGTCATGGACTTCCATGAAGAGCGCGTCGACACCCGCGCCGACAGCAGCCCGCGTCAAATACTCGACATACTCGCGGTTGCCGGAAGATGCCGTGCCGAGGCCGCCCGGGATCTGCACGCTGTGCGTCGCGTCGAAGACCACCGGATAGCCAAAAGATCGCATGATCGGAAACGAGCGCATATCGACGACGAGATTGTTATACCCGAAGGACGCGCCGCGCTCCGTCAGCAAGATGTTCGAATTGCCGCCTTCGAGGATCTTGTCCACGACGTTCCGCATATCCTTCGGCGAAAGGAACTGTCCCTTCTTCACGTTGACCGGTTTTCCCGTCAGCGCCGCCTGATAGACGAGGTCGGTCTGGCGGCAGAGGAACGCCGGAATCTGCAAGATGTCGACGACTTCAGCGGCCGGCTTCGCCTGCGCCTCGGTATGAATGTCGGTGATCACGGGGACGTCCAGTTCTTTCTTGATCTGCGCGAGAATCTCCAGTCCTTTTTCAAGCCCGGGGCCGCGGAAACTGTTGAATGCCGAACGATTCGCTTTGTCAAAGGACGCCTTGAAAACATACGGAATCCCAAGCCGATTGGCGATCGCCTTGATTTCGCGCCCGATGTAAAGCGAGCGTTCCAGTCCTTCGAGTACGCAAGGCCCCGCCAACAGCGCCAGCGGATTGCCCGCGCCAATCTCAAAGTCCCTGATTTTGACTGTGTTCATGATTTCGTCGCCTCCCCATTTTCTTTCATCGACTTATATATCTCATTGACCTTCGCCAAATCTTCCGGCGTATCGACGCCGACAAACCGCGCGGTCGTTTCTATGCACTTGATCCGATAACCGTTTTCCAATGCGCGAAGCTGCTCCAAAGACTCCGCCCGCTCCAACGGCGTCGGATTCATCTTCGCATAGGCCAGCAAGAAATCGCGGCGATACGCGTATATGCCGATATGCTTGTAGACGGGCGTTCCCACGACGTTCCTCGGATACGGGAGCAGCGAGCGGGAAAAATACAGCGCGTAGCCATTTTTATCCGTCACGACTTTGACGTTGTTCGGATTATTTTGTTCCGCTTCTTCCGTGATCGGCGTCATGACCGTCGCCATTTGCAGTTCGGCGTCCGTCTCGAATGCTCGGCCCAGCTCGTCGATCAAATCCGGCTCGATCAAAGGCTCGTCTCCTTGCACGTTGATGATCAGATCGACGTCGGAATACGCCGATGCGACCTCGGCGAGACGGTCGGTTCCCGTCGGATGATCCTTCGCCGTCATCATCGCGCGCCCGCCGTGCTTCTCCACCGTCTGCAAGATGCGCTCGTCGTCCGTGGCGACCACGACGCCCGAAAGCGACCGCGCCTGGGCCGCGCGATCGTAAACGCGGCAGATCATCGGTTTTCCCGCGATGTCCCGCAGCGGCTTTCCCGGCAGGCGCGTAGACGCGTACCGCGCCGGTATTACGCAGAGGATTTTCATTCGCGCTCGTCAGTCCTTCCATTACATATTCTAAAAAAACAACCAACCCTTGAAAAGAGGCGCAGGAAGTTACTTATGCAGCTTCTCTTTCATGTTTTCCTTCATGAGCCGGATAAATTCCTCTTCCCCGTCGCGGAACATGACTTCTACGCTGACGACGTAAATAGGGATCTTGAAATCCGCCCGCTCCCGAAGGAGTTCCACCGGTACTTTGACGGCGTCCTTCTCCGTGATGACGATAGCCTCCGCGTCCAGCAGCAGCGCCTGTGCCGCCACGTCGAGCATTTCCTGCACCGTATAGTCGTGGTGATCCGGGAAACGCAGGCTCTCGATGACGACCGCCCCGATATTGGA
Organism: Schwartzia sp. (in: firmicutes); assembly: GCA_017619685.1. Taxonomy (GTDB): domain Bacteria; phylum Bacillota; class Negativicutes; order Selenomonadales; family Selenomonadaceae; genus RUG12372. The sequence goes on along the minus strand of JAFZRW010000160.1, from coordinate 77 downwards.
AAGCGTTTGCTCAAAGGATGCCGGATTACCGATAGCGGAAACCGCCATGACGCGCTTGCCGCGCATTTCGGCCACGT
>JAFZRW010000020.1 GCA_017619685.1 Schwartzia sp. (in: firmicutes) | reverse complement strand
TCCGTTTCCGCGCGCTTCGTTGGCGGCTTCGTTCATGCGCGAGAACGATTCCTGAACGCCTTCGCTGTCATGGGAATAGTTCGCTGCGCGATCGGCGCGGATTCCCAGAGAAGAAGCCTCGGCGACGGAGTCGATATTGGCACCCATGAAAAGATAATCCCAGTGGTAGTCGTTCGTGGTCTTCTCGATCAGGGCTTTTACCGTGGCCTTGTCATATTCCTGGCTGGCGTTTTCCAGTCCGTCCGTCATGATCATGAACAGGACGCGCCGTTTTGCAGGGCAAACGCCCGCTTTTTCCATGCGGCCGGCAGTTTCCATGATGGTTCGGCCGATGGCGTCAAGCAATGCGGTCGTGCCGCGGGCGTAGTAGGTCTTCGACGTCAGGTCGGGCGCTTCCTGTAAATCGACGGCTGTTGAGATCACTTCGTAACGATTGTCGAACAGCACCGTCGTTACTTCCGCCGTGCCGGGTTCCTCTTTCTGCTGTTTCAGGAAGGAATTGTAGCCTCCGATGACGTCGCCGGTGAGTCTTTGCATGGACCCGGAGCGATCCAGGATGCAGACGATCTGCACAGGCTCGGCTGTTGTCAGGTCGCAGTTCTCCGTATGGCAATGGGGGAGCAGGATGTGCGGCGCGGGCTTCTCTGTCCTGGCTTCTTCCGGCGCATCGGCGGAAGCGGCGATACACGGACTGTTCAGCGTGAGCAACAGGAGCAATACGGCCAGAAAAGAACGAAACATGCTATCAACCTTCCTTTCCATAAACGATGGGTGTTTTCGGCAATCGGTCAGACCGATCGATCGTATCTTACACTATCGTCATTAAAAGTCGATTAAAAAACTGCGCGCACGAGAATTATATTTGTGGTATAATACTTCGGTAATACTCAAAAGAGATTTTCGATAGTCTATCTCGGATTGTTAATTTTGTAGAGTTAGTTGTATCATTTCTCTGTTAGTCTCTAAATGTGTTTATATTATGGAAAGGACTTTTTATTTGTCGGCAATCACTTATGAATGTATAAAGGCGGACGAGCAGACCGGCGCACGGGCGGGCGTGTTGCATACGCCTCACGGGAGCTTTCCGACGCCGATCTTTATGCCGGTGGGCACGCAGGCGACGGTCAAGACGGTATCGCCGGACGAACTCAAGGATCTGGGCGCCGGCGTCATCTTGTCGAACACGTATCATCTTTTTTTGCGTCCGGGCATGGAGCTTGTCCGCGAAGCGGGCGGACTCCATAAATTCATGCATTGGGACAGGGGCATTTTGACGGACAGTGGCGGGTTTCAGGTATTCAGTCTCGGCGAACTCAGGAAGATCACCGAGGAGGGCGTGACGTTCCGCTCCCATATCGACGGCTCGAAAAAATTCCTTTCGCCGGAGATTTCCGTCGAGGTGCAGACGGCCCTTGGCTCCGATATCGTGATGGCTTTCGACGAGTGCGTGCCGTATCCGGCGGATTACGACTATGCGAAGCAGTCCCTGGCGCGGACGCTGCGCTGGGCGGAGCGGTGCAAAAAGGCGATGACGCGCGACGATCAGGGGCTTTTCGGTATCGTGCAGGGCGGCATGTACAAGGAGCTTCGGACCGAGAGCGCGCAGGCGCTTACGGAGATGGATCTTCCCGGCTATGCGGTGGGCGGTCTTTCCGTCGGCGAGCCGAAAGAATTGATGTATGAAATGCTCGAGCATTCGACCGGGCATTTGCCGAAGGACAAGCCTCGTTACCTGATGGGCGTCGGTACGCCGGACTGCCTCGTGGAGGGCGTGGCGCGCGGGATCGATATGTTCGACTGCGTGTTCCCGACGCGCGTCGCGCGAAACGGTATGGCGATGACCTGGACGGGACGGCTCGTGATGAAGAATCAGGCGTTCACGCACGATCATGACGTGCTGGAACAAGGCTGCGGCTGCTATGCCTGCCGGAACGGCTACACGCGCGCCTATATCCGTCATCTCGTGCGTGCGGGCGAGATCTTCGGCCTGCGCCTCCTGACGCTGCACAACCTGTATTTCTTGCAGGCGTTCATGCGCGCGATGCGCGAGGCGATAATAGATAACCGATTCGCGGAGTTCCGCCGCGATTTTTGGAATAACTATCAAATGCCGGAAAAGAATGTGGAGGGAAAATAGATGAATGAGACACTGTTTGCAATGTTGAGCGCCTACGGGCCGATGGTGGCGATGGTCATCGCGTTTTACTTTTTCCTGTACCGTCCGCAGAGGACGGAGCAGCGGCGGCGGGACGATATGCTGGCGACGCTGCACAAGGGGAACAAGGTCGTTACTGTCGGCGGCATTTTCGGCGAGATCGTGGAGATCAAGAACAATGTGATCGATCTCAAGATTGCCGACAAAGTGGTCGTCAAGGTCACGCGCAGCGCGGTCAGCCGCAACATCACGCAGGGAAAATCCCCGCAAATGGAGCCGGAGAAGGATTGGCCCGCGGAGGAACCGGCGAAAGACAAAGATGAATGAGCAGCGCGCCGATCTCGACGGGCAAAAGAGGGCGCTGCGGAAGCGAATGCTCGCGGCGCGGCGAGCTCTTTCCGCCGACGAACGCGCGGCGTACAGCTCAACGATAACGGAACAGTTGCTTTCCCATCAGGCGCTGACGGAGGCGAAAACGATTTTCGCATACGCGGCGACGGAAGACGAGGTGCAGACGGAGACGCTGCTTTCGAGGCTGATCGGCATGGGAAAGCGAGTCGCGATTCCGTGGATCACCGGAAAGCGCATGATGGAGGCGGCGCTCGTGCCGTCGATGGACGCGCTGGAAACAGGCGCCTATGGCATCCTGACGGTGCGGGAGGAGCGGCGGGAGATTTTGCCGCCGGAGGAATTCGACTGCGTCATTGTGCCCGGTGTGGCTTTTGGTATGGACGGAACGAGGCTCGGCATGGGCGGCGGTTATTACGACGCGTTTTTGCCGAAAGCGGCGCGGGCAGTCAAGGTCGCGGCGGCGTTCCAGTGTCAGATTACGGAAGATATCCCAAAACTTCCGTATGATTGCGGCGTCGACTGGATCGTGACGGAGCAAGGCGTTTTTAAGGCAAGCACTTGAATCTGTGAAGTTTGTCGGAACCCTCCCACCGCTTCGCGGTCCCCCCTCCCTTTCAGGGAGGGCAGGTATGAGAGAGTTTGCGTCTTGCCTCCCCTGAAAG
>JAFZRW010000159.1 GCA_017619685.1 Schwartzia sp. (in: firmicutes) | reverse complement strand
GGCGCTGCCTCGGCGGCTGCAGGAGCGGCAGCCCCCTTGACTTCCTCCACTGCGTCCGTCATATCTGCCGATTCCACTTCCGAAATGGCGAGAATCGCTTCTTCGACAGCCTTCATCTCCGAATCCGTCACAATCACGACGTCAAACGAGCTGTCGAATTTTTCCTGCTCGAGATCTTCCGCCGAGGGCACGGACTTCACAACTTCGCCGATCTGGTCGAGCGCGTTCATGACCATATAGGAACGCGCCGATTTCAAGATGCAGGATCCCGACAGCGTCACCTTGGCATGATAAACATGCATGCCGCTGTTCCCGGCTTCCAGGATTACATCTTTGTCCGTATCCGTGTACTCGATGGACGCCGAAGCGGCCGACGCCGCCGCAGGAGCCGCAGGAGCCGCGGGAGCCGGAGCGGGCTCCGCTTCCGCCACGGACTTGCCGCTGGCAAGCGCGCTGAGCTTCGACGCGAAGCTCGAAATGTCCACGACGTCTTCCGGACCGCCGGAACCGACGCTCTCGATCATCTGCTCCAAAGAGTCGATGGTCTTGAACAGTGTGTCCATAATATCCTCATTGACCTTCATTTTTTCGGTGCGCAGAAGGTCGAAGACATTTTCCATATCATGGGTGAGTTCGGCAATCTTCGTAAAGCCCATCGTCGCCGACATGCCCTTGATCGTATGCGCGTTGCGGAAGATGTCATTGACGACCGATACTTCTTCCGGATCGTTCTCCAATGCCAAGAGGCCATCGTTCAGCGACTGCAAATGTTCACGAGATTCTTCCAAAAACATTTCCATGTACTGATTTGTGTCCATTTCTATTCCCCCTATTTCTTCCTTAATGGCTGACTGCATGTACAATCGCGCCTGCAATCGCTTGCAGGGGCTTTATTTCATCGGCAAGGCCACGATCGACGACGGCTTTGGGCATTCCGTACACGACTGCCGTCTCCTCGCTCTCCGCGATGACATAGCCTCCCGTTTTCTTGATTTCCGTCATGCCAACGGCTCCGTCGCTGCCCATGCCGGTCAGAATCACCGAAACGATGTTTCCGCCGAGCGGGGCCGCCGACTTGAAGAGCACGTCAGCCGCCGGTCTAAGCGTCCCGATTGGCGGATCCTGATTCAGGAGTATCTCTCTTCCGCCGCCCGAGACTGTCATGTGGTAATTCCCTGGAGCGATATACACATGACCTGCCTCTATAATATCATGATTTTCCGCTTCTTTCACGGAAATTTGTGATATTTCGTTTAATCTTTCCGCCAAAGATTTCGTAAAACCCGGCGGCATGTGCTGTACAATGAGGACTCCGCAGGGAAGATTCCGCGGCAGCATCGGTACGACGGACTGCAACGCTTTCGGTCCTCCCGTCGAACAACCGAGCACCACCAGTTTCCTGCTGGAGCCGCCGGAAGAAACTGTACGGGCAGCGGGAACGGCCCGCGGCGTAAATCGCTTCGGCGGCGGTGACGGTGGCGCCGTAGCGCCGCCCCCTCGGAGAGGAAGCTGTATCCGGCGCATCGTCGGCGGAGCGGAAGGCGTTTCCTTTGGTGCCGGCGGCGGCGTTGGAGCCGCCGGCTCCGACTTTGGTTCCGGCGGCGGCGCGGACGTCGGTGGAACCGGTGCAGGCGGCGGTGCTGCTGCCGCCTTACGAATGATCCCTTTCGCTCCGACCGCCGTTCTGGCTTTCGACAGGATTTCGTCTTCCACCGTGTCGACTTTGGATATGGAGCCTCCGACTTTACTTACAAAATCCACCGCGCCGAGAGACAGTGCCTTGATGGTTGCGTTCGCGCCGTCCCGCGTAAGGCTGGAAAACATGATCACCGGCGTCGGGCAGTCGCTCATGATCTGCTCCAGCGCCTGCAACCCGTCCATCACCGGCATGTTGACGTCCATCGTCACAAGATCCGGATTGAGCGACTTGCACTTCTCGACGGCGTCCTTGCCGTTCACTGCGGTGCCTACAACCTCAAAATCCGGCTGCTTCTTGAACATATCCGACAACACCATGCGCATGAACGCAGAGTCGTCAGCTATCAACACTCGAATCATCGTCCGCACCCCTATCTGGTCCCGTTGGGTTTGACTCCGGAATCATCTTGCAGCCGGTATCTCGGGAAATTTTATATACATAATCATCAGCTATAATCTTACACAGTTCGATTATAACTGACGTCGACTTTCAAAAACCTAAAAAAGTCCCTCTAAGAGAATTTCAACAACTTTTGCAAAAATCCTTTCCATCCGAAACGAATTTTATGATCTCCGCCATAAAGAACATTTTTTGCGACCGCCTCGATGCATCTTGCCGCTACCGCGTCAGGGTATGCAACAAGAAGCGGCTGCTGGTTTTTGACGGCGTTCATCACGCTTCGGTCCTCAAAAATCATGCCAAGGCTCGTCAACGGCAGCGAAAGGAATTTTTCCGACGTGCGGCTGAGTTTCGTCAAAACTTCATTGCACTCAGCTTCATCATATACGCGATTGACCACAATCTTCAAGTCTTTTTTTTCAGAATTTCTGCTGTACGACTTCATAACCGCGTAAGCGTCCGTCAGAGCGGTCGGTTCCGGCGTTGTGACGAGAATAACTTCGTCCGCCGCGAGGATAAAATCAAGGACGTTTCTCCCGAGGCCCGCGCCCGTATCGACGAGCACGATATCCGCCATCTTCTCGCAGGCCGCCAGTTTGTCCAGCAGGCACTGCCTTTCCTTCGGCGAGAAATCCAAGGCGCGCTCGATAGCCGAACCGCCGGAAATATAGTTCACGCCGTACGGCCCATGAATCAGCACATCCTCAAGCGTCACATCCGGCTGCAAAAGATGCAGCAAATGATGTTTTGAGACCGTGCCGAGCACCACGTCGACGTTCGCCATGCCGAGATCGGCGTCGACGATCATGACGCGCCGACCGATTTTCGCCATCGCGATTGCGAGATTGACTGTGAGGTTCGTCTTGCCGACGCCGCCCTTGCCGCTCGTAATGGCAATCACGCGCGCGCTGGTCCGTATCGTCGGCCGAAAAACGCGCCGATAAGCCGGAACGACTTCCTCGATCGGCGGCTGTACAGGGCTGACCTGTACGGCGGGCACAGGAGCTTGTACGGGGGCTGCAGGCGCCGCCGTCGGCGGCCCGACGTATTCGTTTTTTTCCTGCACGAGCTCCCGCAAGCTCGCCGCCTGATCCCTCATCACACATTACCTCAGCATGAGCCTTGCCAAAGCCTCCGGCTTCGCCGGCTCTATGTCGTCCGGCACGCTCTGTCCCGTCGTCAGATAAGACATCGCAAGCCGTCTGTCAAACAAAAGATTCACGATAAATCCTATGCTTTCCGTCTCGTCCGTCTTCGTCAACAAAATGCGGTCCGGACGGCAGACCGAAAAGCGCTCCAAAATCGCCTCCGCGTCCCGTTCCTTCGTCGTCGCGCTCAGGACGAGATGCTTCTCAATGGACGGCTCGACCGCCAGGAATTCTTTCAGTTCGTCCATCTGGTAATCGTTGTTCTGGCTCCGTCCCGCCGTATCAATCAAGATCAGTTTCTTGTCCCGATGCTTTCTAAGCGCGGGCTTGAGCTCTTCCGGCGAATAAACGATTTCCAGCGGAAGCCCGATAATATCGGAATAGGTCCGAAGCTGATCGACCGCCGAAATGCGATATGTATCCGCCGTGACCAGCGCGACGCTGACGCCCCGCTCCAGCACATACTTTGCCGCGATCTTCGCAATGGTCGTCGTCTTGCCGACGCCCGTCGTGCCGATCAGCGCGACAATCTTCGGCCGCCCGTCTTTCAGTCCGATCCCGTCTCCCGTCTTGATGACGCTGTGCAGATAATCGCCGAGCGCTTTCACTGCATCGGCGGAATCTTTTCCGAGCATCATCGTCGCCGGAGGAATCTTCCGGATAATATCCTGCATCACGTCTTCGCGAAGTTCCTGCGCACGAAGCGCGTCCTTCAGCGTCGTGACGTCGTCTCCGCTCGACGACTGGTCCATCACCTGGCGGAGCATCTTGCGCATCTGCGCCAGTTCGTCTTCCAGCGCATGGATTTTTTCTTTTTGCTTTTCGCTCTGCGGCGCGTTCGCCTGTCCAACCGGTTCCTCCGAAGCCTCGGTCGGAGGCGGTGAAACGGGTTCCGGCAGTTCTTCCTCGCGAACCTCTTCTTCTCGGATTTCCTCCTCCTGGATCTCCGTCTCCTGCTCGGCCGCTTTTTCTTGTTCCTTCTTCGCCTGCGCGGCAAGCGTCTCCGCCTTGATAATGCGCGCTTTTCCTTTTTTCGGCGTCTCCGCCTTTGGAGGTGCAGCCTCTTTGATTGGCTCCGGCTCTATGCGGGGCAAAATCGGCGCTGCAAGCGCGGACTCCCATTCTTCTAGATTCGGTCGTACCTGCTCGATTCGCGTTTCCGGTTCCGACTGCATACGCGGGGACTGCGCGGCCGCTCTGGCCGAGCGCGGCTTCGTCTGCCGCCTCGTCTGCTGCACCGTCGGCGCGGGCCGCAGCAAAGGCTCCGCTACGAGGGGCGCGAAGGCTTCCGCATCCGTCAACTTGGTCTGGCTCTGCGGGCGGGCGACGGAACCGCCCATCTCGGTGTCAGTCGTCTTATATTGCGACAACACATTACGCGGCGGGCGCACCGTCATTTGCGGCTTCGGCGGCTCGCTCTCGGCGAGCGGCGTTTGCCGACGCTGGCGCGGCATCGCAGGCAGCTTCACGCGCGGACGGCGCGGCGTATCGTCCACCGCCGCCGTAACCTCAACGACCTCTTTGCTCTGGATTCCCAAAAAGCCGCCTTGCCGATATTGCTTTGTATGAAGAATCACGGCGTCCGGCCCGAGCTCGTCTTTGACCATCGCGCGGGCTTCCTTGAGGTCTGCCGCCTTAAACACCTTGATACGCAATTATACTTTCACCACCCCAAGTATTTGCAGCTCCACGCTTTGCTCGATCTCCGCATGCGACAGGACGATAATCCCCTCGATCGAGCGCTCGACGAGCTTGCGGAAATAGGGCCTGACTGCGGGGCTCGTCAGCACGATCGGCTGATACCCCATATTCGTCAGTTTCGTCAGTTCCGTATTCAGAACCGTCAGGAGCTTTTGCATCGTATCCGGATCAAGGCTGACATACGAGCCGCGATCGGTACGCTGCACTGCGCCCGCGATCCGATTTTCCAAAGCCGGATCGAGCGTGACGCAGGGAATCGTATTGTTTTGCAAGTTTTGCTGTGTGATTTGGCGAGCCATTGCATGCCGCACGTACTCGGTCAGGATGTCCGTATCCTTCGTCGCCCGCGCGTAATCCGCCAGCACCTCGAAAATCGTGCTCATATCGCGAATCGAAATGCGCTCCCTGAGGAGATTCGCCAGCACTTTCTGAATCTCGCCCACCGACGGCATCTGGGACATGACCTCGTCGACGAGCGTTTCGTTCGTCTTCTTGAGATTGTCCACGAGATCCTGCGTCTCCTTGCGGCCGAGAATCTCGTCCGCGTGCGCCTTGATAACCTCGGTCAGATGCGTCGCGAGCACCGAAACCGCGTCGACGACCGTGTAGCCGTTCAACTCCGCCTGCTCGCGCTGCTGCTCCGTGATCCAGAGCGCCGGAAGCCCGAAAGCAGGCTCGATGGTCTCGATACCGGGCACTTCCTCGAACACCGTCCCCGAATTCATCGCGAGGAAGTGATCAAGTAATAATTCGCCCTTTGCTATCTCAATTCCTTTTAATTTTATGATATATGCGTTAGGTTTTATTTGAATATTGTCTCGAATGCGGATCGTCGGCACGACGAGACCGAGTTCCAAAGCGCACTGACGGCGAATCATGACAATGCGCTCCAAGAGGTCGCCGCCCTGTCCGGTATCGACCAGCGGAATCAAGCTGTAGCCGATTTCGAGTTCCATCGGGTCGACCTGCAAAAGCGAGACGATATTTTCCGGTTTTGTAGCCGCCTGTTTTTCCTTTGCCGCCTGCTGCTTCTGCTCTTCCGCCTGCTGCTCCACGCCGACTTCCGCCGACTGACGGAGCGAATAGCCGATAAATCCGGCAATCAGGCACAAGACAAAGAATGGGATTCCCGGCAGGCCCGGCACGATCGCCAGCAGCAGCAGCACGCCGGAAGCGATGAAAAACACGCGCGGATTCTTGAACAGCTGGGATACGAGATCGGCGCCAAGATTATCGCCCGTCGACGCCGAACGCGTGACGATGATACCCGTCGCCGTGGAAATCAAAAGCGCTGCGATCTGCCCGACAAGGCCGTCGCCGACCGTGAGCAGCGTATAAGTCTGGAGCGCCTGCATCGCCGACAGGTTCCGCATCAGCATACCGATGATGAATCCGCCGCCGATATTGATCAGCGTAATGATGATCGACGCAATCGCGTCGCCCTTGACGAACTTCGAGGCACCGTCCATTGCGCCGTAAAAATTCGCCTCGTTCTGTATCTTCTCGCGCCGCCTTTTTGCCTCGGCGTCCGAAATCGCGCCCTGGTTCAGGTCGGCGTCGATCGCCATCTGCTTACCGGGCATCGCGTCCAGCGTAAAGCGGGCCGCAACCTCGGAGACGCGCTCCGCGCCTTTCGTGATAACGACGAACTGAATGACGACAAGAATCAAGAATACGATAAAGCCGACGACGGCATTGCCGCCCACAACGAAGTTGCCGAATGCGGTAATAACCTCGCCGGCATACCCTTCCAAAAGAATCAGGCGCGTCGAGGAAATATTCAGCGCCAGGCGAAAGAGCGTCGTGATCAGGAGGAGCGACGGAAAGACCGAAAAGTCCAGCGCCTCCGAATTGTAGATCGTCACGAGCACGATAACGAGCGACAGCGTGATATTCACACAGAGCAATATGTCAAGGAGCATTGTCGGCAACGGAATGATCATCATCAGGACAATCATGATCAGGGTGGCCGCAATCAGCACATCGCTATGCTGTTGTATGAATCCGCCCTTCCCTTCCATGTCCCGGCTCCTTTGGCTCTATAATTCTCGCCGCGCCCGTGCCGCGGATTATCCGGCGTAGCGGTATGGGTGTTTGAGATGGTACACATAGGCGAGGACTTCCGCCACCGCCTTGTAAAGCTCCGGCGGCACGGTGCCGCCGATTTCCACCGACGCGTAAAGCGCACGGGCAAGCGGCTTGTTCTCAACGATCGTGACGCCCGTTTCACGAGCAACATCCTTGATCTTCAAGGCCACATAATCTTGGCCTTTCGCTATGACCTCCGGCGCGCGCATTCCCTCCGCGTATCGAAGCGCCACCGCGAAATGCGTCGGGTTCGTCACGATGACGTCCGCTTTCGGCACTTCGCGCATCATGCGGGACATTGCCATTTCCCGCTGTTTCTGGCGAATCTTGCCCTTGATCTGCGGGTCGCCTTCCATCTGCTTGAACTCTTCCTTGACCTCTTGCTTGGTCATCTTGAGCTGTTCGTTGTGATCCCATTTCTGGTACATATAGTCAAGGATCGCCAGCGCGAAGAAAATCGCGCATATCTTGAACGCCATCATGAAAATGATGTCGGCAATCCGCGCCATACTCGCCGCGAGATCGAGATACATGAGCTTCGGCATCTGCAAGATCTCGTCTTTCAAGTTCTCGTAAAGGAAAAGCCCGATGATGAGAATCTTGAACAACGACTTCAAAAGCTCCACGAAGGAACGCTTCGAGATGATGCGTCCGAAACCGCTGATCGGATTCAGCTTATTGAGATCGAAGCCCAACGGTTCCGTAGTAAAATTCCAGCCGACCTGCACCACATTGATCGCAAGGCCGATAATCATGATCGCCACCATGATCGGGAACGACGTCTTCAGGAGCACCAGGCCGATACCGAGGAACAGCCGCATGACTGTCTCCACGTCCACCGTCGTATTCAAATTCCCGAAAATATACGTCATATATCCGGCAATTTCTTTGTACGTCGTCTCTCCGAGAACCTTCATCGTCCAAAAGCCGGCAAACAAGACAAACGCGGCGCTCAGCTCCTGGCTTTTCGCCACCTGGCCTTTGTTTCTTGCGTCCGACTTTTTCTTGGCGGTCGGTTCTTCTGTTTTTTCTCCCCCTTCATCCGCAAAAAGCTGGAGGTCGAAGGGGAATCGGTCATCCAAGAACTCGCAAGGCGGCTGTGATATTTCCATACATCGCATTAAACAACACATCCAAGAAAAGAACGTAAAACGGAATCACGATGGAAAGCACGCCAAGGCCGATGATGATATGCATCGGCACGCCGACGACGAAAATATTGAGCTGCGGCATCGTCCGCGCCAAGATGCCGAGTCCCACATTGGTCATCAGCACCGCGAACGTAACCGGAATGGAAATCTGCACGCCCGTCGTGAAAATACCGACCGTGAATCTGGCGACAAGCTCCACCAGCGAAGTGTCGGGGGAAAGCATCATAAGCGGCACGGACCGAAAACTTCCCACCAGTGCAGAAATCAGCGCATGATGGCCGTTCGTCACGACGAAAACAATCAGCCCCAGATTATAAAGAAAACTTCCGATAAGCGGTATCTGCTGACCGGAAGTCGGGTCCATGACATTGACGATCGAAAATCCCACCTGCATATCCATCATCTTGCCCGCCATGTTGATCGCCGCAAATGAAACAAATGCCACGAAACCGATAAGCCAGCCGACAAAGAGCTCGCGGACTACCGCCACCGCGAAGCCGATCACCGTCTCCGGCGCCGACGCAACCCCCATGCCGTCCACCACCGGAAAAATCGCGAAGGAAATCGCCACCGCCGCGCCGACGCGAATCGTCGTGGGCACGTTCATGCTCCCGAAAAAAGGCGCGACGATAAAAAGCCCCGACACCCTCGTCAATAGGAGGAGGAAAACAGCCGCATGATTTTGCATCAAGTAGTAAAAATCCAACGCGCTTTCCCCGCTTTAAAATGCCATAAATCAAATTTTTCTCCGAAGGAGAAAAATTACTCCAACCCGCATTTCAACAAGGCGTGCGGCCAAGGGAGATTTAGACTCCCTCCTACTTCCGATATACCCCCGCCTATAGAGGCGGAAGACATCTCAGCCTTGTTATATCAGCCGATATATATCGGCAGATTCACAAAAATACCCGAAACATACTCAACCATAATGCGGAGCATCCACGGCCCGAAAATCAAGATTGCCACAAATACCGCAACAATCTTAGGGATAAAGGCAAGCGTCTGTTCCTGGATGGAGGTCGTCGTCTGAAAAACGCTGACCGCAAGGCCCACGAGAAGACCGAGCCCAAGCATCGGCGCGGCGACGAGAAGGACGACCATCAATGCCTGCTGGCCGATCTGAACGACCACATCGCCGGACATCGTCTTTCCCCTCCCCCAGAAGCCTATTTAAAGCTCACGATCAACGACCGTATCAAGAGCTGCCAACCGTCTACCATGACGAAAAGGAGAATCTTGAACGGCATTGAGATCATGACCGGCGGCAGCATCATCATGCCCATGCCCATCAATGTGCTCGCTACGATCATGTCGATTACGATAAACGGAATGTAAATCATGAAGCCAATCTGGAACGCCGTCTTCAACTCACTGATGACGTACGCCGGAATCAGCGTAAACGTCTTGACGTCATCCTGCGTGTTCGGCCGCTCATCCCCTGCAAGATTCACGAAAAGCGCCAAATCCGCCTCGCGCGTCTGCTTGAACATAAATTCCCGCATCGGCGCGACCACGTTCTTCAGCGCTTCCTCCTGCGAAATCTGCCCCGCAAGGTACGGCTGCAAGCCCTGGTCGTTCGCAGCGCTCCAATACGGCCCCATAATGTACGCCGTCAGAAAGAGCGAAAGCGCGATAACCACCTGATTCGGCGGTACGTTCTGTGTAGACAGCGCGTTTCGCAAAAACCCGATAACCACGACGATACGGATAAACGCCGTCGTCATCAAAAGGATCGACGGCGCAATCGAAAGAATCGTCAGCACCGCGAGAATCTGGAGCGTCACGGCGACGTCCTGCGGCTTGTTCGCCGTACCGACGTTGATGTCAATATTCGGGATAAGGGGCGCCGTCCAGCCTACTTTGGCCATCAGCAAAAAAGAAAGCAGGGCTCCCACGCAAATGAGAGTCCGCCGCTTATTCAACACACCTCACAACCCCTTCTCATCTGCGGTATCCTCCATCGCGAAAAAGCGAAGGTATCCTCTTCGCGAGCTGCTCCAAAGAACCCATCTGCGAAGAGAATATATCCATGCCGCCGGATACCGCCAAAGAGCTGCGATGCAGGCGCTCGATCTCCTCCGCGTCCGTAATTTCCCGAAGGAGCGTGATCGAATGCTCCGTCACGCCGAGCACAAATACCCTCTCCGCAAGCTCCGCGACGCAAATCGAACGATTCGGTCCGAGCGGAAGATGCGCGAGAAGATGCCCGCCGCTCGCTCCGGTCGACTGCGCGAATCGCCCCGCGATAAACCGCGACGCGAAATACGCCAGTACGAGCACGAAAACGAACACCGCAAGAAGGCTCAAGAGATAAGCCAGCGTCGACCACCAAGAAATTCCCGTCGGTCTCGGATCGGGCTCCGCATAGCCCGACAAATAGCCGCCCTCCGCCGCCAGCGCAAACGCGTCCGGCAGCAGCGCCGCAAAAAGCACGGCCGCGCAGAAAACAAGCGCCGGCCGGGGGCAAAGCCGCGCCATCAGCCTACGGCTTTACGGACAGCCTCGAGCACACGATCCGCCTGGAACGGCTTAACGATAAAGTCGCGCGCGCCCGCCTGGATTGCCTCGATAACCATCGCCTGCTGACCCATAGCGCTGCACATGACGATCTTCGCGTTCGCGTCGATCTTATTGATCTCCTTGACCGCAGTGATGCCGTCCATTTCCGGCATCGTAATATCCATCGTCGTAAGATCCGGCTTCAGCTCCTGATACTTCTCGACAGCCTTCATTCCGTTCTCTGCTTCACCGACAACCTCGTAGCCGTTTTTGGAAAGGATATCCTTGACCATCATCCGCATGAATGCCGCGTCGTCAACAACCAAAACCCTGACTGCCATGTTGTTCATCTCTCCTCAATTTTTAATATTTTAAACAAAGGACTATACTAACTCTTGTGCTTATTATATAAAAAACTTTCGTTTTACACAAGAATTATTGCAATTTCGCCGCACGTTCTTCAGGACTTACGATATCCGTGATGCGAACGCCGAAATTCTCATCGATGACAACGACTTCGCCCTTTGCAAGGAACTTGCCGTTTACATGAATGTCAACCGGCTCTCCGGCGAGCTTGTCCAACTCGACGATCGAACCGTTCGTCAGCTCCAGGATATCCTTGATGGACTTCCTCGTTCGCCCAAGCTCCACCGTCACCTGAAGCGGAACATCGAGAATCAATCCGATATTCGCGTCGTTGACCTGGAGCGGCGCCGTCGCCAGCGGCGTAAATTGCGCCGCCTGCACCGGAACGCCTGCCGCTACGCGCGCCTGCTGCCCATCCCTCGGCTGCGGAGCCATCGGCATAGGAGCCGCCGCGGGCATCGGCGCTGCCGCCGGAGGCGGCGGTG
>JAFZRW010000158.1 GCA_017619685.1 Schwartzia sp. (in: firmicutes) | reverse complement strand
AGTTCGAAGATGTCCCGGCCGACCATTGGGCTTATGATGCTGTTGCTCAGCTTGCTGCTGATGGCTTTATCGAAGGCTATGGCGACGGCACCTACCGTGGCGACCAGGAGATCACCCGCTATGAAATGGCTCAGATGATCGCCCGCGCTATGGCGAAGAACCCGAACGGCGCCGACAAGGCTCTCGTTGACAAGCTCGCTGCTGAGTTCGCTGATGAGCTGAACAACCTCGGCGTTCGCGTTGCCGCCCTCGAGAAGAAGGTCGACAATGTGAAGTGGGGCGGAAAGATCCGCTATCGTTTCGCGAAGAGCTGGCTGGAAGGCCGCGATGGGTATGGTGATAGAGCGGCAGATACTAACGGCCTGTTGCTCCGGTTCGAGCCCCAGATGAAGATCAACGAGCACTGGACGGGCAAGGCTCGTATCGATTACAACAATAACAGCGAGATGCAGAATGCGGTTAATTATCCTGATGCAAACGGTGAAAACGGTGTTTCCGTCGACCGCATCTATGTGCAAGGCGATTACAAGAACCTGACGATCAAGCTGGGCAAGCTGCCCTACAAGTCCCAGGCGGACTACGGCACGTTCATGGATCGTTACTTCACGGGCGGCCAGGTGGTTTTCGGCAGCGACATTCTGGTTGCGCTGAACGCGGGTCGTATTAGGAATGCTGATGTCCAAGTTCTGAGTAATGCGGCCGGTGTTTCCAATTATCTCGGCATCGAGGTTTACAACAAGCGTTCGGACAAGTTCACTTGGGGTCTCGGCTACCATAACTACAAGATGCAGGAATACAATAGCATTGCTGGCGTTGAGACTTTTGGCGACAAGAACCAGGCCACTTTCGCCGTTGGTCTCGGCTACAAGTTCACTCCGGATTGGTCCCTGACGGGCGCTTATAACAAGGGCCTTAAAGTTGACAATGTTGAGTCCAAGCAGAAGTATTCCTACTCTGTCGAGTTGGGCTACAAGGGCGCGAATGCGAAGAAACAGGGTTCTTGGGGCGCGTTCCTCGCCTATCGTCATCTCGGTGCTCAGTCCGGCACGGCTTGGCACACCTACCGCCTGACCAACCCCACAGTGACGTCCAACCGTAGAGGTATTGAGATTGGCGCTTCGTGGGCTCCGATGAAGAACGTTACGACTCTTCTCCGTTACTTCAACGGCAAGACGCTTGACAACCAGAGCAAGAAGTACAACGCGATCTTCAACGAGTGGAACTTCCTGTTCTAATTTACCAAGGGTACAATTCAAAAGCCCCCGCGTTGCGGGGGCTTTTGTGATAGGAGGGCGGCACATGGCGAAGGACAAGCGGCTGACGACGGCAGAGCGCTGGCGCGTCGTCGCAGAGTTCGCGGAGGGCGCGAAAATGTCGGCGCTGGCGGCGAAATACGACGTGTCGCGCTGGACGATTTATCGCCTGTTGAAGCGATACGAGGAGACGGGAAAAGTGAGCCTCGATTTCGACCGCTGCGGACGAAAGTCGAAGCTGACAGAGGCGCAAAAAGAGGCGGTGCGGGAAGCGCTCGTCGCCGACCCGGACGCCGACCTTCAGGCGCTTCTCGATCGTCTCGCTTTGCCCTGTACGCTTCGCGCGCTCTACTATATCGTGAAGCAGATGGGCTTCCGGCGCGGCGCAAAGCGTGAAAGGATCAAGCTCACCCGTCCCGTCACGCCGCCCGACTCGCCGGAAATCGCCCCGCGCCCCGTCTGGAAAGGCCGCGCGTATCTCTGGAGATGACTCGGCGTATTGAGGAAACACCGAATAAGTCTCTTTCGCCCTTGCCGGTTCTTTTTCCGTCATGCTGCGTCAGATGTCGAGCTTTGCATAAGCGACCGCTAAGGCGCTAAAGCGCCAAGCGTCTGCTTATCGACGTAGCGATGCTACGACTTCACGCCATCTTTCTTGCCTGACGAAAAAATCCCTCGGCAAGGCCATAAATTGACTTAATCGTTGTTTCCTTGACAGCGGCGGGGGAATTGCATATAATGAGAACAAGAAAAGAGGACGATCGCCTAGCGGTCGCCCCCTAGTGGATTAACTCAAAGAGATAAACCGCCAAAGTTTGGTCGCTAGGGCGGTTTATTTCTGTTTTAAGACAACCAGGATCAGGAAAATCATGGTGAGAACCAAAATCATCTGTTCCATAGGCATCTCCCCCTTTCCGCAGAACGGGGGCAGAACATTGACCGCTAAACGTTCGTCCTCTCAGATGTTAGTATAACATAGAATGTTTGTTTGAGCAATGAAAAGCCCCGATTCGTTCGGGGCTTTTTTACGGCGTTTTTTGTTTGCCTTTCTTTTCTTGCATTGTTTTTTTTGCTATACTTTTATCGGAATTAAGGAGGAAGTCAGGGGAATGAATGAAAGGGCGATAAAGCGCGCGCGGCGTGAATATCGTTTTCGCGACGGGAAAAAGCTCGTACTCGGCGAGCGGACGCTTGTGATGGGGATATTGAACGTGACGCCGGATTCGTTTTCCGACGGCGGGCAGTGGAATACGCCGGAAAAGGCGATTGCTCACGCGCGGCAGATGATCGAGGACGGCGCGGACATCATCGACGTCGGCGCGGAGTCGTCGCGTCCGGGGTTCGTGCCGATGTCGGCGGAGGAGGAGATGGATCGCCTGCGGCCGTTTCTCAAAGCGCTTTTGCCGGAGATTTCCGTGCCTGTGTCTGTCGATACGTTCAAGGCGGAGACGGCGGCGATGGCGGCGGAAATGGGCGTCCATATCCTGAACGATATTTGGGGCCTGCAGTACCGCGAGGAGCCGAACCGCATGGCGGAGGCCGCGGCGCGCTATGATTTGCCCGTGGTCGTCATGCACAATCAGGAAGGGACGGCGTATGAAAAAGACATCGTCGAGGCGATGAAAGATTTTTTCCGCGAGAGCTGTCGTATCGCGCAAAAAGCGGGCGTGGCGAAGGACAAGCTGATTCTCGATCCGGGGATCGGATTCGGGAAGACGGCACAGGACAATATCGTCGTGCTGCGCCGTCTTGCGGAGCTTTCGGAATGGGACGGCGAGACATGGCCGCTCTTGCTCGGCGCGAGCCGCAAGAGTTTCATCGGCGCGGCGCTCGGCCTTCCCGTGGAGGAACGTATGGAGGCGACGGGCGCGGCTACGGTGCTCGGCATTGCGTCGGGCGCGGGTATCGTGCGCGTCCACGACGTCAAACCAATTTCGCGTATGTGTCGAATGACGGACGTAATCCTCTTGCCGGCTCTTTTTCCGTCATGCTGTGTCAGCTGACGCTCGACGTAGCGCTCTGACTACGACTTCGCGTCATCTTTCGTGCCTGACGGAAAAATCCCTCGGCAAGAGCGGACCGTGATTACATTGCTTTTATGAATGAGTAGTAACATTATTTATACGAAGGAGTGAATCTTATGGTGGACAAGATTGAACTGAACGGCATGGAGTTT
>JAFZRW010000157.1 GCA_017619685.1 Schwartzia sp. (in: firmicutes) | reverse complement strand
TCCACTTCCAGCGCGACGGCTTCCGCCTGCCTGATGATCTCTTCCCCGTGTTTTCTCAGGTGATCTTCCAGATAGGTGTAATCGGTCATCGTGGAGATGGAGCCGGCCAGATCCCCCTTCTCGTCGAGAATCGCCAGCCACATACCGATTCCGTGATCCGGAACCTTGACTACAGAGCTGAGGTCTGTGCCGATTTCCTTCAGGCGCTTTTCTACCTCCAGGCCGATCGCTGAGTCCTCCAGCATCCCGACATAGGAGACGGGCATTCCCACATTCGCGAAGTTTTCGACGACATTGCGCCCGACGCCGCCGTGAACGAATTTAACCTCCCCGATGTTGCGCCCCAGAGGATCATACATGTCCTTTGAAAATCCCTTGATATCCACAAACGTGGTACCGATCACAACTGTAGGATTCATTTCCTTCACCGTCCATTTATTAGGATAGGATTGAAAACGTCAAACCCGTTGAACCCACAAATACTATGCCCGCTAGACTCGTCCTTCGCTGCGCTTGGACTCCTCAAGCGGTCAAGTATGTGTCGCACTAAACTTGCGCCGCGCTTCGCTTGCGCGCGTTAAGTGCTCTCACAAAAAAAAGGAGCAAGGCCTTTGCAGCTCTCGCTCCTTTCTATTGCCAAAACCCCGTCCCACAGACGAGATTTGTGTGCGTCGATGGTGGAGACGAAGAGGATTGAACTCTCGACCTCTCGGATGCGAACCGAACGCTCTCCCAGCTGAGCTACGTCCCCACTTGTTTTGAACAATGGATAGTATACTACAGCATTCCGGAAAATGCAATAGAAAAATGTTTTTTCGCGGAAATATCGCAAAGGTGGCTTTATGCGGCGCGCTTTTCGTATTTTTCCGCCAGCGCGTAGCCGGCGGCGAGGGCCTTGCGATTCGCCTCTTCCGTTCCTTTCGGCACCCGTTGGAGAACCGCGCGCTCCAGCGCTTCCGTCGTGACGCAGCGCGTAAGCGCGACAACGGCGCCGAGAGCGACGATATTCGCGAAAAGCGGTTTCCCGCAGGCTTCGCGCGCCGTATGCGTAATCGGAAGGTCGATGCGCCGCGCGCCTTTGGCGCGAACGTCGGAGACAAACAGGCTGTCCGTGATGATCAGACTGGACGCGTCGCAATCGCCGGAAAATTTATCCGCCGCCTCCTGGCTCATGACGAGCAGGGTGTCGGGATGCGTGACGCGGCCATAATGAATCGGCGCGTCAGACAGGATGACTTCGGCTTTCGAGGAGCCGCCGCGCGCCTCCGGCCCATAGGACTGGGACTGCACCGCAAGCCGCCCGTCCAGCAGCGCCGCCTCGGCCAGAATGATGCCGGCGGTAATCAGCCCTTGTCCGCCCGTGCCGGAAAAGCGAAAATTCTGCCTCATGCCGTCTCCTCCTTCTTCGCGGCTTGCGCCCTCTCGATAATCTCGTCGTAAGCTTTCGTATATTCTTTCTCGTCCGTGCGCTCAAAAAGCACGCCGATCGGGAATTTTCCCCTGCGAGCCTCGTCGTCGAGTTTCTCCCACGCAGCGCGGGGGACGGCATGGTCTTTTTGCCATTCCATCATCAGCGCGGGCGCGCCGATCTTGTTTTGCCGTCCGAAATTTGTCGGGCAGCCCGTCACGACTTCGATAATACTGAAGCCATCGTGACGGATTCCTTTGCGCAGCACATCGACGAGCACCGGCACATGGTACGTCGTGGCGCGCGCCGTGAAAGTCGCGCCTGCCGCCTGCGCCAGCGCCAGGATATCGAAACTCGGCTCGATAGTCAGGTAAGGCGCGGTGGTCGCACGGCTGCCGATCGGCGTCAGCGGCGAATACTGGCCGCCGGTCATGCCGTAAATGCTGTTGTTGAAAACGACGAGCGTGAGCCCGACATTGCGCCGCACGGCGTGAATCAAATGATTGCCGCCAATAGCCGAGCAGTCGCCGTCGCCCGAGAGCGTGATGACGTTCAGGTCGGGGCGCGCCATCTTGAGCCCCGTGGAAATCGGGAGCGCGCGGCCGTGAAGCGTATTCGCCGTATTGAAATCGACGTAGCCCGACGCGCGGCTCGAACAGCCGATGCCGGAAATAATCGCCACGTTGTCTTTTTCAAGGCCTTCCGCGTCGATGGCTTTCAAAAGCGCGCCGAGAATGACGCCGTTCCCGCAGCCGGGGCACCAGAGATGCGGCAGACGGCCTGGGCGGAAATAGACATTCACCAATTCTTCCATGGATTTCATCACTGCCGCCCCTCCTTTATGCCTTCCGCCGCTTTGCGTATCTCAGCCAAAAGCTGCTCCGGCGTCGCCGGCTCGTTGTCGTATTTCGCATAGAGACGCACGGGAACGCGTCCCTTGACCGCGCGCTCGACTTCCCGCACGTACTGGCCGCAGTTCAGCTCGTGCACGAGCAGACATTTCGCTTTTTGCGTCAGCTCGCCGATTGCCCGCTCGGCAAACGGCCAGATCGTTATAGGACGGAAAAGTCCCGCCCGAATCCCCGCTCCGCGGGCAAGATCGACGGCGTCGTAGGCTGTACGCGCCGCGCCGCCATAAGCGACTACGACGACGTCGGCGTCGTCCGCCCGATATCGTTCCGCTTTGACAATATCTTCTTCATTTTTCGCGAGTTTTTCCCGCAGACGATCCTGCGAATTTTTCGTCGCGGCGGGCGTTCCTTTCGGGAATCCGGTCTCGTCGTGGACAAGACCGGAAACGTGCCAGCGATAGCCGCTGCCAAATGCCGCCATGGCCGGAACTTTCGATCCGTCCGTATCGGCATAAGCCATATATTCTTCCGGCGGCACGGAAGGCGCCTTGCGTTTCACGACGGGAAGGTGCTCGTAGCTGTCCGGAAGCTCGATGCGCTCGCGCATGTGACCGACGATCTCGTCCATCAGCAGAATGACCGGGCAGCGGTACGTCTCGCTCAAAGCGACGGCGCGGCGCGTCAGATCGAAACACTCCGGCACGCTGGACGGCGATACGGCGATCAGCCAATGGTCGCCGTGCGTGCCCCAGCGCGCCTGCATGACGTCGCCCTGCGCAGGTGACGTCGGCTGCCCCGTCGCGGGACCGACACGCTGCACATTTACGATCACGCAGGGAATCTCGGCGCTGCACGCCAAGCCGATCATTTCCTGCTTCAGCGAAAAGCCCGGACCCGAAGTCGCGGTCATCGCTTTCACGCCGCCCATCGACGCGCCGATGACCGTACCGATTCCCGCCAGTTCGTCCTCGGTCTGCATGAATTTCCCGCCGACTTCCGGCAAACGTTTCGCCATGCCCTCGGCGATCTCCGTCGACGGCGTGATCGGATAGCCGCCGTAAAAACGAACGCCCGCCGCGATCGCGCCCTCGACGACCGCTTGATTTCCCTGCAAAAGAAGCACGCGTCCCATTACGCTCCCTCCTTCTGCACAAAAATAGCAAAATCAGGACAGCGCATCTCGCACTGCCCGCAGGAAATACAATCTTTCTCCTTGCCGCTCTTAATCGCGGACTTGTTCAGCTCTGTGACTTCCAAAACGCCGCGCGGACAGAAATACGCGCAAATGCCGCAGCCCTTGCAGCGCTCCGTGTAAAATTTCAACATTGCCATACTCTCCTTTGTATTAAAGCACCTTTTAATCATAACACCGCACGCAGGGCAATTCAATAGTTTTATATAAAATTTTACATAAATAGTATATATTTTTGTGCATAAGAGAAAATTCAACATTTCCTTCATCGAGAAAAATTTTCAAACTCTCTTGCATATTTTTTTTCGCCGTGCTATGATAGGCAATCATAATGCAAAATGGCAATGAACAGGAAAAGTATGCCGCGCAGAAACGTTGCAGAGAGCCGGAGGAGCTGTGAACCGGTCGGGGACGCGCGGAGGAAGTTCCCCTGCGAGCCGCTCGCTGAAGATGGAATCACCGAATAGACCCTTTATAGATTTGCCGAGGGATTTTTTCGTCAGGCAAGGAAGCGAAAGCGAAGTCGTAGTATATTCACTACGTCGAGCTTTCGCTGACACAGCATGACGGAAAAAGAACCGGCACGGGCTTGTTTGAAATTCCTTGTAGGTGACGCCGGGATCCCTACCGTTACAAGGGGAAGCCGATCGACGACAAAAGCCGTCCGTCGGAATTGAGCGATCCGCTTCGGCGGATAAATTAGGTGGTAACGCGAGCGTGTCTCGTCCTTTTGGGCGAGGCACTTTTTTTCGTTGAATGGGGGGAATCATTTGCAAACTTTAGGCTTTCTCGGACCGCGCGGCACGCACAGCGAGGCGGCGGCCCTGTTCCTTCGGGAGCGAATCGACGGCGGCGCGGAGCTTCGCCCCTATCCCGATATCTTCTCGGTGATGCAGGCCGTCGCCGAAGGCGAGACGGATTCCTGCGTCGTGCCGGTGGAGAACTCGCTGGAAGGCGCGATAAACGTGACGATGGACAGCCTCGCGCAAATGGACGACCTTGCCATCGAACGCGAGCTGATTTGGGACATTCACAACCAACTGATGGCAAAGGACGCCGATGCGTCGTCTATCCGCGCGATTTACTCACACCCGCAGCCCCTCGCGCAATGCCGTCAGTATCTGAAAGAGCATTTCCCGAACGCGAAGCTCATTTCGACGGAAAGCACCGCAAAGGCCGCCGAGCTGGTCGCAAACGGCGAAAAAGGATCGGCCGCCATCTGCACCGAGCGGGCGGGCGAACTTTACGGGCTTTGCGCCATCGCGACGGAGATCCAGGACAGCATGACGAACTCGACGCGCTTTTACCAGCTCCGCCGCCGTCCCGTTCCGCCCCTTGACGAATCGAAGAACGGCCGCGCGCTGATCGTCTGCCAGATCGACGGCGCGCAGGCGGGAAGTCTTTGCGCGGTACTGGAGGAATTCGCCTCCCGCGGCGTCAATATGACGCGCATCGTCTCCCGGCCCGCCCGCACCGGTCTCGGCGTCTACATCTTCTTTTTCGACCTCGAAATCGAGGCAGGGAAATCCCGCGAGCCGCTGGAAGCTTCCATCGCCGCCGTGCAAAAAAAGAGTTTTTGGCTCAAGGACCTCGGAAGATTTCCGGTATTGGAAAAATAGTTTTCTATTGTTAAATAATTATATAAGGAGTGTATTTTTATGGTAATCATCATGAATCCCGACGCTACGGCGGAAAACATCAAGGACGTCATCGAAATGATCCAGGGCGCGGGGCTTTCCGCGAAAGTCATGGAGGGCTCGCAGCAGCGCATCGTCGGCGTCATCGGCGACAAGACGCGCCTCGGTTCCTGCGCTATCGACGCGCTGCCGGGCGTCGAGCGCAGCGTCTCGATCTCGAAGAGTTACAAACTCGCGAGCCGCGAGTTCCACCCGCAGTCGAGCGTCATCGACGTGGACGGCGTGCCCATCGGCGGCGACGAGTTTATCGTGATGGCCGGGCCCTGCGCCGTCGAGAGCCGCGAGCAGCTCCTCGAAGCCGCCGAGATCGCGAAGAAGGGCGGCGCCCAATTCCTGCGCGGCGGCGCGTATAAGCCCCGCACGTCTCCGTATTCGTTCCAGGGTCTCGAAGAAGAAGGCCTCAAATATCTGGCCGAGGCGAAAGAAAAGACGGGGCTCCGCATCGTCACCGAAGTCACCGAGGTGGACGCTGTCGAGACCGTCGCCGCATACTCCGACCTCTTGCAGATTGGCGCGCGCAATATGCAGAACTTCCGCCTGCTGAAAGAAGTCGGCCGCACGCAAAAGCCGGTCATGCTGAAGCGCGGTCTCGCCGCCACGCTGGACGAATGGCTGAACGCCGCCGAATACATCCTAAACGAAGGCAATCCGAACGTCATTTTCTGCGAGCGCGGCATCCGCACCTATGAAACATACACGAGAAACACCCTCGACCTTTCCGCCGTCGCCGCCATCAAGCACCTGTCGCATCTGCCGATTATCGTAGACCCGAGCCACGGCACCGGCAAATGGCGCTTCATCAAGCCGATGGCTCTCGCCGCCGTAGCCTGCGG
>JAFZRW010000156.1 GCA_017619685.1 Schwartzia sp. (in: firmicutes) | reverse complement strand
GCGCAGCAGGCTTTGGCGGCGCTTACGGCGGGTAAAGAAGGGCAGGGCCATTCTACGCCGGTGGAGTACGTGCTTTTGTTTTTATTGATCGCCGGCGTATGCGTGCTCGGATTTTTGGCCTTTGACGCGCTTTTTTCAGCGTTCGCGCTTCCTAAAGACGGTAAGCGGCTGCGTCATTTCCTTTTGAATTTGCTGCTTTATATTATCCTCGTTCCCACAGGATGGTTTGCGGTTATTTTAGTCGTTTCGGTGCTTGGACTGTGATGACGAGAGAATTTCGCGTCTTTGGCGTGGTGCAGGGCGTCGGCTTCCGTCCGTTTGTCTATCGGTTGGCTGAGAAATACGGTTTGTCAGGCTATGTCGCGAACAAGGGATCGTATGTGAAGATCGTAGCGGCAGGGACGGAGAACGAGCTTGAAGCGTTTCAGCGCAGTCTTGTCCAAAACGCGCCGCAGCGGGCTGCTGTTCTTCATTTGGAAACGCGGGAAACGGAAGAATTTACGGGCATTGGTTTTTCGATAGAGAAAAGCGAGGCAGACTCCGGCAGCCGTTTTGTTTCACCGGATATAGCGATTTGCGAGGCGTGTCGCGCGGAACTGTTCGACGAGAATAACCGTCGGTATTTGCACCCGTTCATCAATTGCACGGATTGCGGTCCTCGTCTTACGATCCTCGACGAAATGCCTTACGATCGTGAACGGACCAGTATGAAAGCGTTTCCCATGTGCGATGCCTGCGCGTCGGAATATCACGACGAAACGTCCCGTCGCTATGACGCGCAGCCGATTGCCTGTCATGATTGCGGGCCGCATGTGTATCTTCTGGGCGGCGCGGCGCACGGCGCGGAAGCAATTCGGGCGGTTCGGCGCGCGATTTGTGATGGGGAAATTGTGGCGGTCAAAGGAATCGGCGGTTTTCATCTCTGCTGCGACGCTGCGAATGCGGCGGCAGTGCGTTTGCTTCGGGAAAGGAAGAGACGTCCGACAAAGCCTTTTGCCGTCATGGCGCGGGATTTGGACGTGGCGGCGCGGGAAGCGGAGATTCCATCTGCGCTGTGCTCGACGCTGGACGGACCAGAAAAGCCTATTGTGATTTTGAGGCGCAAGGTCGGCGGGAAAATCGCCGAGGATGCCGCGCCGGGCAGTCGTCGTGTCGGCTTGATGCTTCCGTACACGCCGTTGCATCTTTTGTTGTTCGATTATCCCGACGGGCTGTCCGTGCCGGACGTTTTGATCATGACGAGCGGGAATCCTCCCGGCGCGCCGATTTGCCGGACGGACGATGAGGCGCGGGAGACGCTGTTGCCTTTAGCGGATCTGATTTTGTCTCACGACCGACGGATTCGAGTGCGCGCGGACGATTCCGTCATGGAAGTTTACGACGATAAGCCGTATATGATTCGCCGCAGTCGCGGTTATGCGCCGCTCCCCGTTTTTCTTCCATGGGCGGAGAACTTGAGCAACGGCGTGTTGGCGGTGGGGAGCGAACTGAAAAATACGTTTTGCCTTGGACAGAGAGGGATGTTTTACCCGTCGGCTCATATCGGCGATATGGGCGATCAACGCTCCGGCGAGTGTCTGCGGGAAACTGCGGCGCGAATGGCCTCTCTTCTTTCCATCGAGCCGGGCGTCGCGGCTTACGATCCGCATCCGGCATATCATACGGAAAAATTCGCTGAATCTTTGGGCCTTCCCATGATTGCAGTGCAGCATCATCATGCGCATATCGTTTCCTGCATGGCGGAAAACGGTTGGACAGAGCCGGCGATTGGCGTCGCTTTTGACGGAACGGGCTATGGGACGGACGGAAGCGTCTGGGGCGGCGAGATCTTATTGGCGGATTGTAAAGACTTTTCACGAATCGGTTCCATCGAGCCGTTTATACAAGCCGGCGGCGAGCGCACGGCGCGCGAGGGGTGGAGAATCGCTGTCGGGCTTTTATGTGACGGCGAAGCGGATGCGTCGGGAATTGCGCTTCAGCTGGGACTTGGCGATAAAGAAGAAATTGGCGCGCAGCTTTTTCTCGTGGAAAATAAAATCAACGCGGCGATGTCCACCAGCGCGGGGCGGATTTTCGACGCGGTCAGCGCGGCGCTGGGGTTTTGCCGCGTCTCAACCTTTGAGGGGGAGGCGGCGATGGCGCTTCAATACGCGGCGGAATCCTGCGATTCGCAGGGAGAAGTTTTCCCGCTGTCGTCGTTTTGTATGGAAGAATCAGGCCGATTGATTATGCCGACCACGGAATTGTTTCTTGAGATTGTCCGACGGAGGCTTTCGGGAGAAGACATTCTTTACTTGGCGGCTTCGTTTCACGCGACTTTGGCGGAAATGATCGCGGCGGGTTGTCGCGCGGCGCGCGATAAAATCGGCGTAACTGTCGTTGCGCTTTCGGGCGGCGTATTTCAGAATACGTTATTGCTTGGGCTTGTCGAGCACAATTTGCGCCGCGACGGTTTTCATGTGCTTCGTCATCGACTGATTCCGGCCAACGATGGCGGGATTTCGCTTGGACAGGCGGTTTGTGCTGCAGCGCGCATATTAGAGGAAAAAACAACGGGGGCGTAAGATGGACGCTGAAAGTATTAAAGAAATCCTCGTCATTGACTTGGCGTTTATCGGCGATGTGATTCTTGCGACGCCGACGATGCGTGCACTGAAAGCGCATTTTTCGAAGGCGCGGCTTACGATGCTGACTGTTCCTCTGACGGCGGAAGTGGCCGCGATGAATCCGTATGTGGACGAGGTTCTTGTTTATGACAAACGCGGAAAAGATAAGGGCCTCCTTGGCATGTGGCGAATGGCGAGACGGCTTGCACCGATGGGTTTTGACCTTTGCGTCTCTATGAATTTCGCATTGCGCGGAGCGGTCGTCGCTTGGCTCGCAGGGATACCTCACCGTCTCGGTTATGACGCGCAGCATGCGAGCTTCTTTTTGACGATGGTTGCGTCGAAAGAACGTGAAGGAATTAAGCATGAGACGTTGAATCATTTAGAAGTCTTGCGTCCTTTGGGGATTGACGATAAGACTGCGGACGCGTCGCTGGTTCTCGATGTGCCGGAACGGGCGATGGAAACTTTTGAAAAAAAATGTGCGATACACCATATTCCAGAAGAAGGCTATTTGGCGCTTTGCCCGATTGGCAGCTATGTCCGGAAAAATCTGCCGTTGGCGACAGCGGCGCACGTCGTCCGCCATTTCAGCCAGCGACGTGCGATATTTCTTATCGGCAGCAAATCCGAGGCGGAAAAACTGGAAGAGATTGCAAGGCTTGCGGAACTGCCGAAGAACAACGTGCTTGCGGGAGCGCTGACGCTGTCTGAACTGGCTGCTTTCTTGAAAAAAGCGGCTTGCCTGATTACTGTGGATACGGGGCCGCTTCATATTGCGCAGGCGGTCGGCTGCCGCACCGTGGCAGTTTTCGGCCCCACCGATCCTGTGGTTTGGGGGCCGCGCGGCAAAGATGACGTCGTCTTATATCATCAGACGGAATGCTCTCCCTGCTGGGGCAAGGGAAAATGCGAGAGACGCATGATTTGTATCGAGGGTACGACGGCACGGGATATCATAAAAGCGGTCGGCAGATAGGAGAATGATTTTGTCTATCGACAAAATTTAAGCAATGGCGTTATAATAGATAAGATTGCATGATGAAAGGGGGCGCGGCATGGCGGCAGACTACAAAAATATTCTCGTGATCAATTTGATGCATATCGGCGATCTCATGCTCGTTACGCCGGTGCTCCGAACGCTTCGGACGAACTATCCGTCGGCGAGGCTGACGCTTCTCGCGGATAAAAAACTCCGCGATCTCGTAGAGTATAACCCGCATATTGACGAATGCATGTTGATTGACAAGAAAGGCGCAGACGATCATTTCGGTTCATTTTTTCGTTTCATTCTCGGCGTGCGCCGTAAAAATTTCGATCTTGTAATCAATCTGCACCGTAATGAGCGTGCGTCCGCCATCGCGGCTTTTTCGGGTGCGAAGCGAATCGTTGGCTACGCGAAGCCCGGTTTTTCTCTTTTTTTCGATGAAGTACTGCCGAATAAGAAAGCCATCATGCACCAAATCCATTCGCATTTTGAAGTCTTGACAAAAGCCTGCGGCGTGACTCGTATCGACGACGGAGGACTCGAGATGGAGATCCCCCCCGGAATGGACGAGGAAGCGGCGCGGCTCTGGCGCGAGAATTTCCGCGAAGGGCAAAAAGTCGTCGCGTTCAATATTGGCGCGAGCTGGACGACAAAGCGCTGGCTCGATGAATATTTTGCCGAATGCGCCGACCGGCTTGTTGAACGTGGCTATGGCGTCGCTTTTTTCGGCGGCCCGATGGATGAGGAAATGGTGCGGGATTGTCTGGCCAAGATGCGTCATAAAAATGATGATGACGTCCGCGTGTTTACAGGAAAGCTGTCGCTGGGCGTGCTGGCGGGCATGCTCCGTCGTTCTGCGCTTTTCCTGACGACGGATTCAGGACCGATGCATGTCGGCGTAGCAATGAATATGCCGATTGTTACGATGTTCGGCTCGTCTCCGGTGCCTGGATTTTATCCGTATGACGCGAAGGATGTGCTCGTCAAGACGCCGGAGCCTTGCCACCCGTGCGGTATCCATATTTGTCCGAAAAAAGGCGACGATTACATGGCCTGTATGAAGAAGATTCCTGTGGACGTGGTTATGCGCTATGTGGACGAATTGCTGAACGAATATGGAGATTGCGTAAGCGCGTGGCCTCTGCACGAAGGGCAGTATGAGTGCCGCGTGATCGATCTCGGAAAAGAGGAGCCCGGGGCATGAAGATCATTCAGGTTGCCCATGCGCTGCATCCGACGGACGCGGCAAGCCGTCAGCTTTTGAATATGGATAAGATTTTGCGGGAGCTTGGCTATGAGACGGCGATGTATGCGCATCGGCTCGATGGAAGCCTTGCGGAACGTGTGGGACTGATGGGGGATTTTCATGCCGAGCCGCAGGATATGGTGATTTATCATATGACGACGGGCACGTCGTTCAATCGTTGGGTGTGGAATTATCCGCGGAAAATCGTGCTTTTTTATCATAATATTACGCCTGCGCGCTATTTCTTTGGAAATGCGTGGGGGTCTTGGCTCAAATGTCTGCGAGGGCGTCATGATTTAAAGACGATAGCGCGCAATACGCTTTTCGCGTGGGGCGCCAGTGAGTATTCTCGGCGGGAATTGGAAGAGGGCGGCATTGCGCGGACAAGCGTATTGCCGATTGTGGTCGAGCCGGAAACGTACATGAATCGCGGAACAGACGAATCAATTCAGCGCTATAAAGACGGACGGCTCAATTTATTGGTCGTCGGCCGCGGCGTTCCGCATAAAAAGCAGG
>JAFZRW010000155.1 GCA_017619685.1 Schwartzia sp. (in: firmicutes) | reverse complement strand
CGAACGATACGAACACCGACTCCGACCGCCAGCAGATCCAGAAGGAACTGGATCAGAGCATTGACCAGATCAACGACAACGCGAACGTAACCTATAACGGCAAGTATCTCGTCGACGGCTCCCACAACAACAAAGTCACGGAGACGAAGACGCATCTGACGAACGCAAGCCTCGCTTCCAACACGACGTTTGGCACGGACATTACCGCGCTCTCGAACCGTAGCGGCGAATTGCTGAACATCCAGTCGAACGACCAGGTGACGGTCTCCATCGTCAACGAGGGCAAGACCTACATCACGTCCTTCAAGGTCGGCACGAACACGCTGGGCAGCATCATTACCAACGCGAACAAGGCGATGGCCGGTTCGACCACGCTCAGCGAGAAGACGAGCCTCGTAACGGCGTCCGAGGGTTCTTCCATCGGCACCGGCCCGTCCACGGATCAGATTGACACACCGAATCTTGAGAACGCGCTCACGATTCGTGCGAATGAGGGCGGCGTTGCGAAGCAGATTGCGGGCTTCACGATCAGCATCACCGACACGCAGGGCAACATCAACAAGTCGGCGAACGCGATCCTCGACAACTTCAACGAGTCGATTCGCGCGCAGAACGATTCGGCGGACAACGCGATCGTCCTGCAGACCGGCACGAAGGCGAACCAGGCGATCAAGGTCGGCCTGACTGATATGCGTGCGCAGGCTCTGGGTCTCCAGGGCGCGAACGGCGACACGCTGAACGTCTCGACGCAGAAGAACGCGAACGCGGCGATCAACGTGCTCGACAACGCGATCCAGAAAGCGCTCGACCAGCAGACGACGATCGGCGCGATCGAGAGCCGTCTCGAGTACACCTCCACGAACCTGACGACGGCTGCCGAGAACGTGACGGCTTCCGAGTCCACGATCCGCGACGCCGACATGGCGAAAGAGATGACGGAATACACGAAGAACAACGTTCTTCTGCAGGCCGCACAGTCCATGCTCGCGCAGGCGAACCAGAACTCAAGCTCCGTTCTCTCGCTGCTCCAGTAAGCGGAGATTGCTCAGAACTAGGCACAGTTCGAGTGTCAGAAAAGGCCGTCCCTTTTGGGACGGCCTTTTCGTGTGCCAACTATTATTTGTCCAGCAACGCGGCAATTTCATCGAGGCGCTTTTTTACAACGGCGGCGGTTGCATCGGTGAAGTAGGTGGACGCCGTTGCGGGCGCCGCATGATTTTCATAGAGCGTGAGGGCTGTTTCAAGGGCGCTGCGCGCTTCCTCCAGCCGTCCCATGCCGCAGAGGATCATGCCGCGTTCGCCGTAAAATTCCGGCTGCTTCGGATATTCGTCCCGCGCTTTTTCCGCCAGCGCAAGCTGTTCATCGAGGGGCCAGTCGAGCTGGCGCATGGACTCGATCGCTACATGGAAGAGTCCGACGCGCCCCGCTGCGGGTTGGACGGGGGAATTCAGTGCGAGGAGCGCGTATTTCAATGATTTCTGCCAATCTTGCAGTCCCATATAGCAGTCCGCGAGATACATGTATTGTCCTGGTTGTTCGCCGCCGACCTTGATGTCAGCGAGGAGCAGGCGCAAGTTTCGTTCGGCTTTTTGCCGCCCGATTTCGCCGGCGTACCCGGTATGATAGAGCGACAGCGCGCCGTCGTCCTGCCAGAAGCGAAGCTTGCCCCGCGCGTGGCTGATGGTTTCATGGATGCGGCCGTGATAGCGGATTTCCGGCAGATTGCGGAAAATCCGCGCGGCGCGGTCGGTACCACGCGTGTCGGTCGCGTCAAAGTCCATATTGACGCGCGTGACCATGACCGCATCCACGGGTGGTAAGACGGCGGCGATTTCTTGGATTTTTTCGCGCACGGAGTCGGGATATAGAAAACCTTCGTCCGCGTCGAGGAATACGATCCAGTCGCCCGTTGCATGTTCGAGGGCGAAATTTCGGGCCGCTGCAAAATCGTCGCGCCATGTGAAGGAATATATGCGCGCCCCTGCGCCTTCGGCGATTTTTTGCGTGGCGTCCGTGGAGCCGGTGTCGACGACGATCAGTTCGTCGCCAAGACCGCGGACCGTTTCCAACGAAAGCGGAAGGTTTTTTTCTTCGTTTTTTGCGATATAGCAGACGGAGATTTTCACGGCTCAGTTCCCTCCCGCGCGTTTCCAGAAGAACCAAAGCAGACAGTCGAGGACGGAAAGACCGGTCAGAAGAGCCAAATGACCGAGGCTGATTTCCGCGAAGCTGAAAGTGCGGATTACGACGCCGGTGGAAACAAGAGATATGGCGAGCAGCACGAGGAGAACGGTTTGTTTGTTCATAAATTACTCCTTATTTTGGCAGTTTCTTCTATATTATAATATATTTTTTCTTTTGGGGACAGAAAAATACGAAACCTTGATTTTACGCGGTATTCTGGCCGTATGGAATATGTTAAAATCAGGGGAAAAAGTACAAAATAGAAAAAAAGTGGTACGAAAACGGTACGATTTGAGTCTTGCAAATAGCAAGACTTATTTTTTTGTTCTTTTTCGCGTGAAATCGGGCATTAGAGGGTGGTACAGTTCAGAAAAATCACGATGTCCATTATGGACATCATATGAACGACCGCTCATATATTTTGGAATAAAATCGAAGGATTTTCACGACTTTTTTCGGTTAAGATTTTTTTAGAAGTAAATAAAAGTGCTCTAGCCCTTATCACACAAGGGTTAGAAAGGAGGAAACAAAAATGCGAGATGCGAACGAAACCGAAAAAAGCCGAAAATATTATGCGACAGTCAAGGATGTACAGGAAATCATCGGCTGCGGACGTACAACGGCCACCGATATAATACGTAAAATGAATAAGGAGCTTGAAAAACAAGGAAAATGGACGGTCGCGGGAAAAATACCGTGGGCATATCTAAAAGACCGCCTCGGAATTGAGCTAGAAGCGACGGAAATGGAGGCGGTGTAACCATGGCCGATAAGGAAAAGAGATACTGGTGGGCAAAACTGTTTTTTAACTTTTTTGATCGGCTTGAAATAAAACAACTCCGCGCGAATGCGGCGGTCAACGGGGATTTGATATGTATTGTGTGCTTGCGAATCCAGTTGGCGTGTCTGCGCACGGAAGGAATAATTACATACAAAGGAATAGGCGCAACAGTAGAGGAAGAAATAGCGCTAATCATAAATGAGCGGCAAGACATAGTAGAAAAGGCATTGGGCTGGTTGGTCTCAATGGGCTGGGCGACGCGGCTGCAAAATGGATATGAGGTTAATTATCTAGAATATGGCTCCGAATCGGCAAGCGCGGAGAGACAGCGGCGGCGGCGTGAAAGATTAAAACTTGAAATTGACACATCGAATATTCAGAAAGCGTTACAATGTAACGATACGACGCGTGACATTGTAACGACAGAGGAAATAACAGAGGACATTGACAGAGGACAACAACAACAACAACAAGAGAATGTTGTTGTTGCTGAGCTTTGCGAAGAAGAAAAAGCGGCGATGGACATATTGACCGCGGAACCTTGGAATATCACGATCGGAAGGGCGACAGAGCTGGTAAAGACGCATGGCGCGGAGCGGTGTAGGGTGTTCGCACGAAAACTGCGTACACAGGCGCAGCGTGGCGAGGTTGGAGCAGGACTATTGATACGGCTTGTAGAGAACCCCGACGAGCCAACGCCAGTGGCTCGTTCGCAAGAAAAACGCGAGCAAAAAATCGAGCGTTTTATCGGCGATCAAGGGGAAGAGCGAATACGTCTTGTTTGAAAAGGAGCGTGTGAAAATGGAGAACGAAATCAAGAATGAAATGGAGACGGAGCAACCAAAGAAGAAAAATGGGCGACACTTGACGCCCGCCGAGCAGCTTGAACGCATTGCCGCTCAGCAGAAGGAGCTTGCGGCGAGGGCGAGGGCGATCCGTGCGAAGGAAGACGCAAAAGTGCGCAAGGCGCGGGCGCACAGGCTTATACAAGTCGGCGCGGTCGCGGAGGCTGTGTATGGCGCACCGATCGCGGGCGCTGATATGCTCGCGCGCTTCGAGACTTTTTTGCGTGCGCGGCAAGACGAGCTTATCAGGGCGCTATCGGCGGGAACGGATGCCGAAACCATTTAGCGACGCCATGCCGCTGCGACGTTTTCGTTGCCAGCGGCTTAGGCTTTGTAATTCGGTCATGGGAATAAGGAAGAATCATTTCTACACGTTCTTCCTTAATCCCGACCGAAGGGAAGGGCGCACTTATACGCACACTACGTGTGCGTCGTGCGCTCTCCGAGGGCGCGCGCTACGCACGCGGGCGCGGGGCGCTTTGCACCCGCGCAGGGGCGACGATAAACGAAAGGAGGCGACACGATGTCGATTTTTCACTGCGCGATCAAAATCGGCTCGCGGGGCGCGGGGCGCTCTGCCGTCGCCGCGTCCGCATACCGAAGCGGAGAAAAACTGCTAGATCGCGAAACGGGAATGACACATGACTTTGAACGCAAAAGCGGCGTCGTTTTTTCCGAAGTGCTGTTACCGAAAAATGCGCCAGAAGAATTTTTGGATCGTGAAACGCTCTGGAACTCGGCGCAAAACGCCGAGAGACAAAAGAACGGGCAGCTATATCGCGATGTTGAATTAGCGCTGCCAAAAGAAATGACGCGCCTGGAACAGATCGAGGCCGTTAATTTG
This sequence comes from Schwartzia sp. (in: firmicutes), assembly GCA_017619685.1. Lineage (GTDB taxonomy): Bacteria > Bacillota > Negativicutes > Selenomonadales > Selenomonadaceae > RUG12372. The sequence continues at coordinate 17,914 of JAFZRW010000155.1, read as the reverse complement.
TATGCGCAGGAAAATTTTGTTTCGCAAGGAATGTGCGTCGACTGGAGTTTGCATGATAAAGGCGACGGGAACCCGCACGCCCATTTAATGCTGACAACGCGAGGCATAGACGAGAAAGGCCGATGGGAGCCAAAACGCAAAACCATGTATGAACACGACGAATTTGGAGAGCGAATCCCCATTCTTGACAAGGACGGAAACCAAAAAATCGGCAAGAATGGCCGTCGAATGTGGAAACGCAAAGAAGTCGAAATGCGAAATTGGAACGATCCCCAAAATGCAGAACGGTGGCGCGCAGCGTGGGCGACAACTTGTAATCGTTATCTTGACGGAAATAATCAGATCGACCATCGAAGTTTTGAACGGCGCGGGATTACCCATATAATCCCGACAAAGCACGAAGGCTTTGCCGCTCGCGAAATCGAGCGGCGTGGAGGCGTCGCCCAAGTATGCGAAGTCAACCGCGAGATTCGGCGAATCAATGCGGCGCGCCTCGGGCTTGAGAACGAGCGAAACGGCATAATCGTAGATATGCAGAAAGCGCGCCATGAACGCGCTTTACGACGGCATCACGAAGAGATTCAAGCGATTAAAAAATACGGAGGCGATAGAAATGACAGTACCCACGAGCAAAATTCACCTAATAGAACCAGAGACGCTGCAAGAACTAAAAACCGAGGCGGCTCAAAAGATCTTATTCGACGCGCCAATAAACCCGACTTTAGACGTTTTGCTGGAAGCTCGAGATCAAGTTTTGGAGATCTTGGACGAGCACGTTTCTTGCCGGACATGCCCTTCATCGGTATGGCTCAGGAAGCGCCGAGAGCTAGTGTGTTACTGCCCGATAATGAACGGAATAGTTTGGAAGTCGAGCGCGGCGAGGGAGTGCGAGATCATGGTGTGTTCAGCGCGGCAACAAGCGGAGGACGAGACGGAAACCGAATAAAGGACATCATAACGCGCCGCAAGGCCGCCGAAAAAGCCGCGCTCAAAGAGCAGTCCGCACGGATCGATGCGAACGCGGGTAAAATTTCAGAGATTAAAGCAACCCGTGCAAGCTCACAAACTCTGAAAGCTGGAATGAAAGCGCTTGAGACGGGTGCGGATCTGGCCGTCGGTGCGGTACAAAAAATGCTGCCGAACGATCAAGCGAAGCTGGTCGGCGCCGCGACGCAAATGATAAAATCCGCGATGAATCCCGAAAATATCTTGCCGCACAAAGCCATAGGGAACGCGCTCAAGATCGTCATGCAGGCCGCCGAGGCTGGAAATAAAGCAGCGCAAGCGTTCTTACATAATCCCGGCTCTTTGCCCGATAACATCAAGGCGAAATGGGAATGGCTGTCAGAAAGTAAAAAAGCCGAGTTGCTTTATGAAATGTCGCTCCGTGATGACTATATGGACGACATTGGGACAGAAAGCTTTATGAAAGGATACAAGCCGCAAGTGGCGCCGCCAGCGATTGATCGCGAGCCGAGGGCACGAGCGATCTGGAACGAGTAACTTTGTTTAGCAAAAACCGTTGATTTTACTAAATTTATTTAGGAGGTAATGCAATGGAAGAGTTGATCGAACGGATCGAGGAACTGACCGCAGATAATACCGCGCTGAAAGCGGCTAACGCCGAGCTTGAAAAACAAAATAAGGAGCTTCTGGAGCTTGAAGAAGAGGGGGGAAAGCTCAAGGCCGACCTAAGTGCCCAAAAGGAATTAAATGCCGCCCTAAAACGCAAATTAGACGCAATGGCCTCAGAATATGCAGATCGGTTGCGGGAACTGGATGCCCTTGCCCAAAGCGCCGCAAGCCTCGATATACAGGCTATAGATCACTTATCCGGCAAAATCCAAAACATCGAGGAGGCTGCCGAGCGTGTGAAAACCCACGTGCAGCGCTATTTTTATATCTATGTTTTCCTAGTGTCCTGCATGCTTGGAATTGGCGGCGTAGGGCTTTGGAAGGTCACGAAAATCGCCAAGGTCGCGAACGATGTGCTTTATCTTCTTCTTCCCAAGTAAGCGTCCGCGCCAGCGGGCGCGGGAACTAGAAAAAGGACGGGGATAGCAAGTCTCCCCGTCCTTTTTCTAGTCTAGTCATGTATTGATAATTTCGTCCAGCGCGTTCTTTACCTCTGCTCGCCGCTGCGGATACATATGGCCATATATTTGAAGCACCATGCTTGCGTTTTTGTGGCCGAGCCGATCGGCCACGACATCTGGGCTAAAACCCGCGTTGATAAGCATACTGGCGTGGCTATGCCGGAGATCGTGCAGCCGGATTTGTGGTACGGCGGGGCATTTCCGTAAATTGTACGCAAACAGGTTGGACAACGTGTCCGGCAAAAGATGCTCGAAGATCAATGTGTTTGCCTCTGCTTTGTATATGTGTTTTATGTATATGCTCATTTCGTTTTTAAGCTGGTCGGGGATAGTTACGTCCCGAATACTGCTTTTCGTTTTTGGCGTGTCGATCAATCCCCCCGGCAAGCGATTCTGCCTGACTTTTATAATCCCGTTTTTTATATCAACGTCCTTGACGCGCAATCCGAGCGCTTCGCCGCGTCGAAGACCAGTCCAAAACATGATGCTTACGATTAGCCTCAAATCCGCTCGTTTCAAGCCTGATATATATTTTTCAAAATCTTTTTTTTGCCAAATCTGCTTTATATTTGTCGCCTTTTCTGCTATACTTTTATGTTGTATTGTTCCCGCGTCCTGTACCGGATTGCTGGAAATATTATAAAATCTTTTGCACCAGCTCATAAAGGTTGATAGCATAGTGTTGATATGATGAATTGTCCCCACGGCCAAAGCCATTTTCCCTGTTTTTTGATCCGTTCTAAGTAAATATTCATTTTGCCATTCGCGAATCGTCGCTGGCGTGATCTCAGAAATCGGGATATTATGCAGGGGCTTATAATATTTATACATGCGTTGTTTTTCTTGAACACTTAAAACTTTTAGCCGCTTCTCGCAGTCTGTCATATATTTTTTATAGGCGTCGGTAAATGAGATATTCTCTTTTCCTTCGTGCTGCGCTATAAAATCCATTTCCCATTTTTGCGCGTCAGAACGCCTATCGAAGCCTTCTTTCTTTTTCTGGATGGTCCGCCCAGTATAATCATGATACCTAAACTTAGCGTACCATTTTCCGGTTTTTTCGTTCTTTGCTACCGCCATTATTTACGCCTCCTTTTGGTACGAATGCGGTACAGTTTATTTTTACATTCTTTTTCCAAGCCTTATTTTATCACGCATTGAGAACGGTTTCAACACAATCTAATATATTTTCTGTGAAAAATGTGCTATTATAAAAGAGATTATGGAAAAATTTGCATGACCGAGGATAGTCGGAGGATTTACGATGATCGACATGAAAGATGTTTCCAAGGTATACGAAAACGGCGCGATGGCGCTCGATCATGTGAACGTGCATATCGACAAGGGCGAGTTCGTCTTTATCGTCGGCGCCAGCGGCGCGGGAAAGTCGACGTTTATTCGTATGCTGTTTCGTGAAGTATTGCCGTCGGACGGCTCTTTGATTGTGAACGGGCAGGACGTCGTCCATATGGACCACAGCGACGTGCCGTATCTGAGGCGCGGGCTCGGCGTCATTTTTCAGGATTATCGGCTGCTGCCGGACAAGACAGTGACGGAGAACGTCGCTTTTGCGATGCAGGTTATCGAGGCGCCGCGCCGTAAGATCCAGCACAGTGTGAATGCGGTGCTGGATATCGTGGGACTGCGCGATAAATACAAGTGCTTCCCGTCGCAGCTTTCGGGCGGCGAGCAGCAGCGCGTCGCCATTGCGCGGGCAATCGTCAACCACCCGGCATTGGTCATTGCGGACGAGCCGACGGGCAATCTCGATCCTGAAACGTCTTGGGATATCATGGACATTTTTAAGCGAATCAACGCGGACGGCACGACGATCGTGATGGCGACGCATGACAAAGGCATCGTGGACGCAATGAAGCGCCGCGTAATCGCCATTGAGGATGGCCATATCGTCCGTGACGAGGCGCAGGGGGTATACGGCTATGAAAATTAGTACCGGCGAATACATCATTCGGGAGACGATGCTTTCGCTGAAGCGAAATAGCTGGATGTCCTTCGCCTCGATCGGCACGGTGGCTGTTTCGCTGTTCGTGTTCGGGATGTTCTTGATTCTCGTGGTGAATATGAACCGCATGACGGATTCTTTGGAGTCCCAAGTGGAGATCAGCGTTTACGTTAAGGACGAGGTGAACGAGGGCGGCATCCGAACGTTGGAAGAACGCATTACGGCCATGCAGGGAATCGAGTCGGTGAAGTTCGTCGACCGCGAGAAGGCGATGGAGCGTTTTCGCGACCGGCTCGGCGATCAGCAGTTCTTGCTCGACGCGTTGGGAGATACGAACCCGCTGCCAAATTCCTTTGAGGTGCGCGTGATTCGGCCCGATATGGTGCGGACGGCGGCGGAAGCCATTGCGGAGCTGCCGGGCGTGGAGACGGCGAAATACGGGCAGGACGTGGTCGAGCATCTTTTCGACATCACGCGGCTCGTGCGGCTTTTCGGCCTTGCGTTGATGTTCGTGCTGGCGCTGGCGACGCTCTTTATCATTTCAAATACGATCCGGCTGACGGTTTTCGCGCGGCGCAAGGAAGTCGCGATCATGAAGTACGTCGGCGCGACGGATTGGTTCATTCGCTGGCCCTTTCTTTTGGAAGGCGTCGTGCTCGGCTGCCTCGGCGGAATCGTGGCGGCGCTCGTGCTTCGGGGCGCGTATCGCGTGATTGCCGCGAAGATTTACGACACATTGACGTTTTTCCCGTTGATTCCGGAAAATCCGTTCCTGCATTACGTGACCGCCGCGATCCTCGTCTGCGGTATGGGAATCGGCGCGCTGGGCAGTACGATTTCGCTGAAGAAATTCCTGAAGGCGTGAGGGGGCGCAAATGCCGTCTCATACCCACAGGGCACAGGTAAATCGCAGTAAAGATAAAAAATCTTAACTGCGGTTAATATAGGAGGTTCATTGATGAACTGGGGAAAGAGGCGCGCGATTGCTGCGGCTTTCGCGATGCTTTTGTTGACGACGCCGGCCTCATTCGCATTGGCAGATGAAGCGGAGACGCAGGCACTGGAGACACAACTCGAAGACCTGCAAAAAAAGGCGGAAGAGCAGCAGAAAAAGACGGACAAACTCGACGAGCGAATCGGTACGGTGTCGGAGCAGCTGCGCGTGCTTTCGGAGGACGTGAAGGAAGCCGAGACGGAGTACCGGGATATTTCGAATGAGCTTGCGGCGACGGAAATGCGCATCGAAGAGAACGAGGAGATCTTGGCGGAGACGAAGACGAAGCTGGAGGGAAAGGTCGCTCAGCTTCGCGGGCGTATCCGCAACGTTTACATGCACGGACAGGTAAGCTATATCGACGTGCTCTTCGGCGCGAAAGATTTCTCGGATTTTTTGACGCGCATGGATCTCTTCAAGCGCGTGATCGCCAGCGATCTTGATTTGGTGCGGGCGGTGCAGGCGGAAAAGCGGATCGTGGAAGAGACGCAGGCGGCGCTGGAGAAGCAGCGCGCGTATGAGGAGCGTCTCGCCAGAGAGGCGGAGGAAAAGCATCACGAACTTTTGGACCGTCAGGCGGACAAGAATCGCCTACTGGCAAAGATAGAAACGGATCGTGAAGTTTCACAGCAGGCGTACGAAGAATTGATTGCGGCGTCGGCGGAGGTCGAGCGGCTGATTCGGGCGAGCCGGTACCAATATCCGGGCGGCGGCACGGGCGCGATGATTTGGCCGATTGCCGGCGAGATCACGTCGGAATACGGCTGGCGTATCCACCCGATTTACGGTACGAGCCGTTACCACAGCGGCATGGACATCGGCGGCGATTACGGCGATCCGATTCTTGCGGCGGCGGCAGGCGTCGTGACTTATTCCGGCTGGATTTCCGGCTATGGTTACGCGGTCATTATCGACCACGGCGGCGGAATATCGACGTTGTATGGACATAACGAGGCGCTGGCGGTCAGCGAGGGCCAGACTGTTGCGCAGGGACAGGTTATCGCGTATTGCGGCTCGACGGGCAATTCCACCGGTCCGCATTGCCATTTCGAGGTGCGTGAGGGCGGCGAGCCTGTGGATCCTATGGGGTATTTGTAAATATTCGGGGGCTTAGGCTTTGATAGGACGTATTTTTAAATGGATCTTCGGCGCGGTCGTATCCGTCATGGTCGCGTTCATGCTCCTTTTGGCGGGCGTTGTGTATTTGTTCGATTTGGACGAGGCGAAAGTCGGGCAGCTCGGTCGATTTTTCGCGACGATGCGATTCATTGAGCATGAGTACGTGGACGAAGTGGATTCGTCGAAGCTGATCGACGGTGCGATTTTCGGCATGGTGCGCGCGCTCGGAGATCCGCATTCGGCATATCTTGATCCGCCGACCTACAAGAAACTCAAGGAACATTCGGAGGGAACTTTCGGCGGGATCGGCGTCGTGATGGGATTTGACGAGGAAGAAGTGCGCGTCATTTCTGTGATGGAGGGAACGCCGGGCGCGTCGGCGGGGCTCAAGGCAGGCGACCGGATTTTGCGTGTGGACGGCGAGGCGACGAAGACGATGGCGCCGGAGGTAGTCGCGGCGTCGATTCGCGGCGAGGCGGGTACGGAGGTCGTGCTGACCATCGGTCGCGCGGGCGAGGAGGATCGCGATTACGCGATTACGCGCGACCATATTCGCGTCAAGACGGTCATAGGGCGCATGGTCGAGGGCGAGCCGAACGTCGGCTATATCCGCATCGTGCAGTTCAGCGAGAATACGGGCAAGGAATTCAAAGACGCGGTCGCGTCGCTGAAGAACGAAGGTATGCAAAAGCTGATTATCGATTTGAGAGCAAATCCGGGCGGGCTTTTGACCTCCTGCGTCGAGATCGCGAAGGAAGTCGTGCCCGCAGGGCTGATCGTTTCCGTGGTCGAGCGCGACGGCAAGCGCGAGGAATATTTTTCCGAGCGGCAGGGCGAGCTTATGCCGTTGGTAGTGATGATTGACGGAAACAGCGCCAGCGCGTCGGAAATTCTCGCGGCGGCGCTGCATGATACCGGAGCGGCGACGCTGGTCGGCAAGACGTCCTATGGCAAAGGTTCGGTACAGGTCATCATGCCGATTCCCGGGCAGCAGGACGCGGTGAAACTGACCATCGCGCGGTACTATACGCCGAGCGGCGAGAGCATACAAGGCACGGGCGTCCGTCCCGACGTGGAGGTCGACCTGCCGGAGAACGCGACGGAGGATTTGCAGTTTCGCGCGGCTGTCAATCAAATAAAGCAAAAGTAGGTCTTGATAGGAGAAAAAGCCTTCGTAGGATATGAATTGTCTTATTCAGCGTTTCTTAAAAAACCGCCGAAAAATTTTTGATAAAATTTTTTCGGCGGTTTTTCGTGTATTTATAAGGCACGGCGAATATTCATGAACGAATCGAACAAGCATTTTCTTCATAAACTCTTTCAATTTGAAGTGAAATCGGTTATAATACCCATGGGGGTATATTTTCGGACGGCGGAGACGTCGGACACGGGAAAGCCCGACCGCGTAACACGGGGCTTTCAGATGGATGGGATTCATTTGAAAGCGGTATGAGCAATGTTGAAGGTTGGAGGGATTTTGTTATGGCAGGAGTTGTCATGGGACGTCGGGAACGGAAAAAGCTGCAGTCCAAACACACGATCTTGACAGCCGCCGTGAAGCAATTCATGGCGAAGGGTGTGAAAGAGACGTCCATCGCCGATATCATGGGTGAAGCTGAACTCGGTATCGGCACGTTTTACAATTATTTCGAGTCAAAGGAAGCGCTTCTTTTGTGCCTGCTTGACCGGATCGTTGAGGAGACGCGCCGGCTGGCTGACCAGCGCATGGACGAGAACGTTTCTGCGGCGAAGGTGCTGGAAGAGATCGTCATGCTGACGGCGGAGAAACTCGACGAGAACCGGTTTGTACTTCCGCTCTTTCTGAGCGCGGCGGATCGTTCGGCGCTGCCGCGTACAAAGCACAATCTGGGGCCGAGAATGGCACCGGCGTTTCGGTCGGTATTTTCCGATCTTGTGAAGTATGGGCAGGCGCGCCGGGAGTTCCGCAGGGATATTCCGGCGGAGATCGTCACGGAGCTGTTCCATTCCATTTTCCAGGCGGCGGCGTTCAGTTCACTGGCGGTTTCTTTCGTGGAAAACGTCAAGATGAAGATCGGGCTGTTGCTTTCGGGCTTGGAACCAAGAGGATAAAAAGATATCGGTAAATATAAGGCGGGGTTATGAAGTCTTTTTCCATGAAAAAACTTTATAACCTCGTTTTATTTGTTATAATAAGAAAGTGAAATTTCGTCATTTTTCGCGAGGGAGAGAACCGATGATCAGCGTTACGAAGCTATTGCTTGCGAAGGAATATCAGGGGGACGAGCTCAGATATCGGCCGGAGGCGGCGCGCATGAAGCACGGGACGAGCAAGGGGCGAGGCCCCGTGGTTGCGTGGAATATGACGCGTACCTGCAATTTGAACTGCCGTCATTGCTATATGGATGCGGACGCCAAGCGGCACGAGGGAGAGCTGACGACGGCGGAGGCGAAGAAGTTTATCGACGATCTGGCGGCGTTCCATGTTCCGGCGCTTTTGATGTCCGGCGGAGAGCCTTTGACGCGTCCCGATTTTTTCGAGTTGGCGGAATACGCGTCGGCGCGCGGCGTGAGGCCGACGCTTTCGACGAACGGAACGCTGATTTCGGAGGAGGCGGCGCGAAAGATCAAGGGGGCGGGCGTCGCTTATGTCGGCGTTTCGCTGGACGGGCCGGAGCACGTCAACGACGCGTTTCGCGGCAAGCACGGCGCGTACGCCGCGGCCATGCGCGGGATACAAAACTGCGTGGCGGCGGGGCAGCGCGTTGGGCTCCGCTTCACGATCAACAAGGCGAACGTCGAACATCTCGACGAGATTTTTGATTTTATCGAAGAAGAGCATATCGACCGCGCCTGTTTTTATCATCTTGTCTATGCGGGGCGCGGCGAGGCGATGGCGGACGAGGACGTGACGCCCGCCGAGTCGAGGCGCGCGATGGATACGATCATTCGCCGCACGAAAGATTATGAGGCGCGAGGCCTTGAAAAGGAAATCTTGACCGTGGACAATCATTGCGACGGTGCGTATCTGTACTTGACGGCAAAAAAGGACGGCGACGAGGCGCTGGCAAGCCGCATTTGGGAGCTGATCTCGATGAACGGCGGCAACCGCTCCGGCGTCGCTTTCGGCGAAGTGGATCCGGAGGGGAACGTGCACCCCGATCAATTCACCCAATATTATACCTTCGGCAACGTGCGGGAGCGCCCGTTCGCGGAGATTTGGAAGGACGAATCGAATCCCGTGCTGGCGGGTCTGAAGGACAGAAAGCCGCTTTTGAAGGGGCGCTGCGCGAAATGTAAGTTCCTTTCCGTCTGCAACGGCAATTTCCGCACGCGGGCAGAGGCGCGGACCGGCGATTACTGGGCGTCGGACCCGGCCTGCTATCTGACGGACGAGGAGATTGGGCTATGATTGTCTCATGGAACACGACGAACGCCTGCAATATGTACTGCGCCCACTGTTACCGCGACGCGGGCGCGCGGCTGGAGGACGAGCTTTCCACCGCCGAGGCGAAAAAGATGCTTGGCGAGATTGCCCGCGCCGGATTCAAGATCATGATTTTTTCGGGCGGCGAGCCGCTCATGCGCCCCGATATTCTGGAATTGGTGCGCCATGCGTCGGGACTGGGGCTGCGCCCCGTGTTCGGCACGAACGGGACGCTGATTACCGAGGAAAAGGCGCGTGCGCTGAAAGAGGCGGGGGCGATGGGTATGGGCATTTCCCTCGATTCTCTCGACGAGAAGAAGCACGATTCGTTTCGCTCGTTTCCCGGCGCGTGGGCGGGCGCGGTGCGAGGCATGGAAGCCTGCCGGAAAGCGGGGCTTCCGTTCCAGGTTCATACGACGGTCATGGATTGGAACGAGCCGGAACTCGAGGCGATGACCGATTTCGCAGTGGAAAAAGGCGCGGTCGCGCACCATTTCTTTTTCCTCGTCCCGACGGGCCGTGGGGCGGGCATTGAGCAAACGTCCCTCGACGCGGAAGCGTACGAGGCGGTACTGACGCGCATCATGGATAAGCAGAAAACCGTCCCCATCGAGCTGAAGCCGACCTGCGCGCCGCAGTTCATGCGTATCGCGAAAGAGATGAACGTCGAGACGCGGTTTCGCCGCGGCTGTCTCGCGGGGCTCGCGTACTGCATCATCGGCCCGCAGGGCAAAGTGCAGCCCTGCGCCTATCTTAACATCGAGGCGGGGGACGTACGAAAGACGCCTTTTGATGAGATATGGAAAACCGCCGAGATTTTTTGCCGGCTCCGTACACTCGATTACAAGGGCGGCTGCGGAGTCTGCAAATATAAAGGCGTCTGCGGCGGCTGCCGGGCCCGGGCAGCTTTTTATGCAGAGGGCGATTATATGGCAGAGGAACCATGGTGCGCCTATAACCCTGCCGGGCCTTTTTCCGCCATGCGGCGTCAAGGCGCTCTCGACGTAGCGCCCTGACTACGACTTCGAGCGCGTTTCCTTGCCTGACGATTAGCGACACTTAGCGCTTTAGCGCATAGAGTCGCTTATGCAAAGCTAAAATTCCTCGGCAGGGTTTTCCATATTCATTGATTCTGATTGAAGAAGGATATATTAACGAATGAGCAATGAAAAAATAAAGCTGATTTTTTGCGATATGGACGGAACGCTGCTGGACGAAAACAGCAATTTGCCGCCGGATTTTGACGAGGTCGTCGGCGAAGTGATCCGGCGCGGCGCGATTTTCGCGCCGGCCAGCGGGCGGCAGTATTCGGCGCTCGTGCTACAAATGGAAAGATATGCGGACGAGTTCGTCTTCATTTCGGAAAACGGAACTTTCGCCGCGCGTCATGACGAAGAACTTTTTTCCAGCGAGATGAAAAAAACGGACGTCCTGCATATATTAAAGGAAGGAAACCGAATCCCGGGCGCGTATCCGGTGCTCTGCGGCAAGCGCATGGCCTATGTCGGAGAGGAATTTCGCCCGTATCTTCGCGAGATGGAAAAGTATTTCACGCAGAACAGGATTGTGCCCGATCTGGAAGCGACGGCAGCGCGGGAGCCGATCATCAAAGTCGCGTATTGCGACGCGGAGAAGGGCGACGCCGAGCGGACGATCTATCCGGGCCTGGAACAACTGCGCGGTCCGGTGCATGTGGCTCTCTCCAGCAATTACTGGGTGGACATCATGAATCCGGGCATGAACAAAGGCGTCGCGGTGCAAAAGCTGCAGGAACTTCTCGACGTCCCGCCGGAAAATTGCGCCGCCTTCGGCGATTACCTGAACGATCTCGAGATGCTTCGCGCAGTGAAGTATGGCTTCGCGATGGAAAACGCCCATTCGGCGATCTTGGAGGCCGCGCCTTATCGGGCGGCGGCGAACACGGTTTACGGCGTGACGAAAAAACTCAGGGAGCTTTTGGACGAAGGGCGAATATAAAGGAAACACCGAATAAGTCCCTCCGCGCCTCTGACGGGTCTTTTTTCGCCTGCCGTTGTCAAATCCCTCTCGACGTAGCCATGCTACGCCTTCGAGGGCTTTTCCTGGGCAGCCGAAAAAATCCCTCGACAGATGTGCGAATTGACTTAATCGTTGTTTCCTAAAATTTTTTGAAGTATGAAAATCATACTTCAAAAAATTTTGATTGGAATATGGGAAAACCGGTAAGGAAAGGAATTGACGTATGAAAATCGACTATCATATGCATTTTGAACGCGGGTCCTATGACTTCGACTGGGTGCAGGGTTTTTTTGACGCGGCTGCGCGGCGAGGTCTTGATGAGATTGGGATCAGCGAGCACAGTCACGGGTTTACGGATTTCGAGCATTTTTATTACGACGACCTGATCCTTGACGATTCCTTTATTGGAAGTTTTCAGCAAAAATGGCTGAAGAAGAACAAGTTCAAATGCCCGCTGGACGACTATTTTACGTTCATGGATGAGCTGAAAAAGCGCGGCAAGCCGGTCAAGACAGGTATTGAAGTCTGCAATTTCCAGGATCAGGAAGCCGTCGGCAAAATCCTCGACCGCTACCCTTTCGACTATCGGATCGGTTCCGTGCATTTTCTTAAAGGATGGGCCTACGATTCTTCGGAAATCAAAGCGGAGTGGGATAAACGGCCTCTGCGAACGATTTATGAGCAGTACGCGGAGGAGGTCGAGCATCTCTGCGCGGGCGGTCACTACGATGTGCTGGGGCATCCGTTCAATATCCGGCTGTTCAAGTATCTGCCGGACTTTGACGTGACGCCGTATCTGGAGCGCGTGGCGAAAGCGATGAAAAAAGCCGATATGGTGGTGGACGTCAACACGGGCACGCGGTATCGTTATCCAATCGGGGAGATATCTCCCTATCCTGATTTCATGGAAATCGCGGCGGACTACGGGCTGCCCGTCATTACGACTTCGGACGCCCACGAGCCGGAAGACTGCGGCGCGTATATTGACGAGGCAATCGAGTATGTGAAGCGTTTCGGCTATACGAAGTCAATCCGTTTCGACCGCAGAGATCGAACGGAGATTTCTATAGACTGACAGGGGGATAAAATGTGGCTGAATGTATTTTTCAAGTATTATTGGGATACGTGCTGGCAGTCGCTTTGACGAAGGTTACGACAGGCAGTTTTTCTTTGCGGCATTCGTGTTTTCTTTTGGTCGGGTCGCTGCTTGCCGTTTGGGGCGCTTCCTTCCATGAGGCAAAAGACGTTTACTGGCAGCTTTTTTTCGCATTATTTCTGGCGGGGACTTCTATCCTTTTACCGAGGGCGTATTTTGCGGATATAACGCCTATCCAGCATTTGGATGCTTATCTTGCCTTCTGCGTTGCCGTAGAAAATTTGGCGATCGTGCTCCTCTTGCTTTTAGGCGGACTCGTAAATGATTGGCTTTTTGAGCTGTGCGGCGCGGCATTGCTTTTTTTATGCGGATTACCGATTCTTTTGACATGGGGGTTTTATGTAGCGGAAAGAGGATGCCCCCATGCAGATGCGGTGGCTGCGATTCTGCATACGAATCCTTCGGAAGCAATCGCTTATGTGCGGGATGCGCTTGGCGCAAAAGCTGCCGCAGTTTTAGCGATGGCTTTGGCAGCGGCGGCGTTCCTTGCCCGGCTGGCGATGGGGGTGCGTCTTGTATCGGTAGATCCTGCGATGTTGTTTTCTCTGTGCTTTTTCGTCGTGTGTTCTTTGGGGCTTTTATATCGTACGCGTGAAAATGTCCTGACTGGTCCGGTTTATGATGCAAAAACGTATTTGAAAGGCCAGGAGGAATTTCGCAAAAAACGTGCGGAGCGGAAGCAAGCCATGAACGAGATCGCTTCGTCGATGGAGTGGCGGGACCCCGGCGTTTATGTCATTGTCATTGGCGAGTCCGCTACGCGCGACCATTTGGGCGCGTATGGCTATACACGCGATACGACGCCGTGGCTTTCCTCGGTGCTGCAAGACGAGAATATGTGTCTGTTTTCGCAAACCTATACTTGCTTTCCGACGACGGATCAAGCGCTTTCTTATGCGCTGACAGCGAAAAATCAGTACAATGAGAGGCCTTTGGAGACTTCGCCGTCGTTACTCGAGGTGGTACGCGCGGCCGGAGGTCATACGGCATGGCTCAGCAATCAGGCGCGCTTCGGCGCTTACGAGGCGCCGGTTACGGTGATTGCAGACGAGGCGGAACAGCAGGTTTGGACAAATTCGTATTCAGATTTGGCGCGAATGGATTTTTATGACGAAGTCCTTGCGGATCGCCTGAAGGGAATTGAGATACAGGATCGGATGCTGATTGTCGTCCATTTGATGGGAAGCCATAATTCCTATATCAATCGATATCCGTCGACGTTCAAGCGGTTTTCGGGCGGTTCCCGCCGGATGGACGAATACGACAACAGCATTCTTTATACGGACGCCGTACTGAAAAAGCTGTGGGAGACGGCGCAGACGCTCCCTAATTTTCGGGCGATGCTCTATTTTTCCGACCATGGCGAAGGAATAGATGAAGGGCGTATGCACAGCGCAACAGATTTTTCGTGGGGTATGGTCCGGATTCCGTTGTTTGCTTTCTTTTCCCCGTCTTTTGCAAAAGAAAAGCCGGAAATCTTTGCGCAGGTTCTCCGCTCGAAGGACAAGGTGTTCACGATTGATTTGCTGTTCAATTTTATGCTGGGTTTGATAGGAATCCGTCCGGAGGGCTTATACGAGCCGGAAAATGATTGTACGGCGGTTTCTTATGATGCAAACGAAGAACGGTTCCGAACGCTTTTAGGGAAAAAATCTGTGGCGGAGGATCCAGTACACCGGGACGTTGAACAGGCCGTCAACTGACAGCACGGATTGATTGACACGTCTCCTTCGTTGCGGTAGAATGGCTATACACAAAAATGATAGTTTATAAGGAAGCAATGAATAAGTCCATTCGTGTCATCACTGAGGAATTTTTTCGTCAGGCAAGGAAAAGGGCTCGAAGTCGTAGCCAGCGGCTACGTCGAGAGCACTTTGACGCAGCATGACGGGAAAAGGCCCAGTGAGGGCGCGGAGGGACTTGTTCGGTGCTTCCTGTACGAGGTGCGAAATTTCATGCCGAGTTATGTATGGGCGTTTTTGATTGCGGCGGTCGCCGCCGTGGTCTTGACGCCGTTTGTGATAAAATTCGCTTTTCGGACAGGGGCGCTGGACGCGCCGGATGCGCGAAAAGTCCACAAAAAGCCGATTCCGCGAATCGGCGGACTGGCGATTTACGCGGCGTTCATGATTTCCATGGGGCTCTTGCTGGAGACGGCTGAGATTCCCGAGGAGATGGCGCAGGGCGTCACGGGACTTGTCGTCGGCGGGTCGATGATCGTGGCGCTGGGGCTGTGGGACGACTATGTGAGCCTGCCGGCGCGGGTGAAGCTTTTGGGGCAGATCGTCTGCGCGTGGGCGGCGGTGGCCTTTGGCGTCCGCATTGACTTCATCACGTCCTTTTCCGGCGAGATTACCTACCTTTACGATTACGTCACGATCCCGCTGACGATTTTCTGGATGGTCGGCATCACGAACACGGTGAACCTGATCGACGGGCTCGACGGGCTGGCGGCGGGCGTCGCGACGATCGCCTCGCTGACGATTTGCCTCGTGGCGCTCCGCATGGATATTCTCGTTGTGGCGATAGTCACGGCGGCGCTGGCGGGATCGGCCTTCGGCTTCCTTTTCTACAATTTCAATCCCGCGAAGATTTTCATGGGCGATACGGGCAGCATGTTCCTGGGCTTCATGCTTTCGGGGATTTCCGTGGTTGGCGTCATCAAAAGCGCGGCGGTGGTCGCGCTGGTCGTGCCGGTGCTCGCCCTCGGACTTCCAATCATGGATACGACCTTTGCCATCGTCCGGCGGTGGCTTGCGGGGGCGCCGATCATGAAGCCGGATAAGGGCCATTTGCACCATCGGCTTCTGCGGATGGGTTATTCCCAGCGGCAGGCGGTGCTTCTGATGTATGTGTTCAGCGCGCTTCTCGGTTCGGCCGCAATCGCGATGACGGCGGTGAGCCCGCGGCTCGCGATCCTGATCCTTGTCCTGATGATCGTCGCCGTCCTGTACGGCGCGAAGCGTTTAGGCATACTCACCATGAAAAAGGCGACGAGGTAGATTTATGGCTGGAACGGACATTCCTAAGAAAATCAAAGTCATGACGATCTTCGGCACGCGGCCGGAGGCTATCAAGATGGCGCCCGTGGTGCTGGAACTGGAGAAGCATCCGGAGGACATTGAGACGGTCGTGGCGGTGACGGCGCAGCATCGGGAAATGCTCGATCAAGTGCTGCGTCTGTTTCGCATTGTGCCGGACTACGATCTCGACATCATGTCCGAGGGTCAGACGCTTTTCGACATCACGGCGCGGGCGCTGAAGGGCCTCGATGAAGTGCTGACGAAAGAAGCGCCGGATCTCGTGCTCGTGCACGGCGACACGACGACGACCTTCGCGGGCGCCGTGGCGGCCTACTACCATCAGATCGCGGTGGGCCACGTCGAGGCTGGGCTTCGCACCTACGACAAATATTCTCCGTTCCCGGAGGAAATGAACCGCCACCTGACCGGCGCCATCGCCGACCTGCACTTTGCGCCGACGGCGACTTCGGCGGCGAATCTTCGCGCCGAGCACGTGCCGGAAGAAAATATCTTCATCACGGGCAATACGGTCATCGACGCGCTCCATCATACGGTGAGAGACGAATTCGGGTTTGACGACGACGCGCTTTCCGGCATAGATTACGGCAGCCGCCGCGTCGTGCTCGTCACGACGCACCGCCGCGAAAATCTCGGCGAGCCGATGCGCCACGTCTATAAGGCGCTAAAGCGTCTCGTCGGGGAATTTCCCGATATTGAGGTCGTGTTCCCCGTGCATCGCAATCCGAAAGTGCGCGAAGTGGTGAACGAGGTGCTGGGCGGCGCGCCGCGCGTCCATTTGATCGAGCCGCTGGATTACGAGCCGTTTGCAAACCTCATGCATCGCTCGACGCTGATCCTGACGGATTCGGGCGGCGTGCAGGAAGAAGCCCCCGCGCTGGGCAAGCCCGTTCTCGTACTCAGAGGCACGACGGAGCGTCCCGAGGCGGTGGCGGCAGGAACCGTCCGGCTCGTCGGCACGGAGGAAGAACGCGTCTATGAAGAAGCGCGCCGCCTTTTGTCCGACGAGAAAGAGTACGCGCGCATGGCGGAGGCAAAAAGCCCTTACGGCGACGGCAAAGCCGCCAGCCGCATCGTCGACGCGATCTTTTATCGGTACGGGAAACGCGAAACGCCGCCGGCGCCCTTTGCGTAATTCCATGAACGAAAAGCAAGATTATGGCGCGGTAAAGCCGAAGCGTTACAAACTGCTCTTCCGCTACATTTGGGCGGCTTCCTATTTTATGGGAATTGGAATTTACGTTGCGACTACCGTCGTCGTCTGTATTTGGCTGGGCAAAAAAGCAGACGAGTTTTTCGGCAGTGCGCCGACGGGTACGATCGCGGGCATCTTTCTCGGATTCCCGATGGCAATTTATTCGATTTACTCTCAAGTGAAAATGCATTTTGGAAAGAAAGAAGACGGCGAATAGAAGCCGTCTTTTTTTGTTGAATTTTGTGCCGTTCTACATTAAATTGAAAAAAACACGGGGATGTTCACTCGTCTGAAAAAAATCTGCAAAAATTTTTTTATTTGCTTGCAAAGGTTTTGGACTTCGGAGTATAATAGGTCGGAAAAATATTTCGCCGAAGGTGGAATATGAAAAAGTTCTTATCAATCTACGGCAGGGGCGGCGTTTGGGCGCTGAAGCTCCTTGCGGGATGCACGCTTATGGGCGTATTGTGTTTTCTCTTCATGGGGAAGCCGTTGCTCATCGGCGGGCTTTTCGTCGGCTATTTCGCAGGCGCGATTTTCTGCTGGACGCTGACGAACCGTATGGAGGACGGTCATTTTGACCAGAAAGAAGCGGCTTCGCAGCTCCAGAACGGGCTATTCATTCGGTTGGGATCGCTTTGCGTGATCATGGGGCTTGCGGCGCAGGTTTCAAAACCTTTTTTCCTAGTGGCGATTGCGGCGTATCTCCTGTTCTTGTGCGTGGCGTTCGCCTGCCTGATTGCGGCCCGCATAAAGAAGAACCGTGAGGATGCGGTCTCGTAGAACGGTAAGGATTTATATTGAGGGGGAGGGGTTATATGGACAAAATCGGTCATCGCGAGGTCGTGGAGTTTGCCGGCTATCTCATCAATGAAGAGACGCTCATCATGAACTATATCACGATGGCCATCGTCATTCTGATTGCGATTCTCGCATCGCGAAACCT
>JAFZRW010000154.1 GCA_017619685.1 Schwartzia sp. (in: firmicutes) | reverse complement strand
TGCCGTTTTTGGAACGGCGCCCAGGAAATGCTTTACAGAGAACGGGCGATAGAGATGGACGGATACGACGCCGACTTTCTCGCCCTGCGAGGTCAGGTAATCGACGGCTTCCGCCGCAGCCTCGGTGACGGAGCCGATGGCAATGATCACGCGCTCCGCGTCTTTCGCGCCGTAATAGTCGAAAATGTGATGCTCACGGCCCGTGATTTTCGCGAGATCCGCCATCGCCTCTTCGACGAGTTCGGGGATTTTCGTATAGTATTCGTTGACGCCTTCACGGGTCTGGAAATAAATGTCCGGATTTTGCGCCGTGCCGCGCATGACGGGGTGATCGGGGTTCAGTGCGCGATGACGGAACGCTTCCACCGCGTCCCAATCGAGGAGCTTGCCGAGGTCGGCATAGTCGATCGTCTCGATTTTCTGGATCTCATGGGACGTGCGGAAGCCGTCGAAGAAATTGATGAACGGCACGCGGCCTTTGATCGCGACGAGATGAGCGACCGCGCCGATGTCCATGACTTCCTGCACGCTGGCCTCGGCCAGCATGGCAACGCCCGTCTGCCGCGCCGCCATGACGTCCTGATGGTCGCCGAAGATGTTCAGCGACGAGGCCGCCAGGGCGCGCGCGCTGATATGGAACACGCCCGGCAAAAGTTCGCCGGCGATCTTATACATATTGGGGATCATCAGGAGCATGCCCTGCGACGCCGTATAGGTCGTCGTCAGCGCTCCGGCCTGGAGCGAGCCGTGAACAGCGCCGGCAGCGCCGCCCTCGGACTGCAGCTCGATGACGCGCACTTGTTGGCCGAAGAGATTTTTCTCTCCGCGCGCCGCCATTTCGTCTACATGTTCCGCCATCGGCGAAGACGGCGTAATCGGATAGATGGCCGCGACGTCGGTGAACGCATAAGAGATATACGCTGCCGCTGTGTTGCCGTCCATCGTCTTCATTTTCTTTCCCATAAAAAATGATCCCCCTCAAATTATAATGATAGTTTCAAAATGCCGCCCGCCGCTCTTTGCGTCCGTGGCAGAATTTCCACAATATAATTTACTATTATACACCCAGAAAGAACAACTGTAAACCAAATAAACGGGGCTGTCTTCGGAAGAGTTTTTCTTCCGAAGACAGCCCCCATGTCGTATTTAGAAAATTTTCTGTTAATTATTGAACCGCTCGTCTTATCTGGGATTTCTCCAATCCTGTATTTAACACGAAAAAACAGAAGTAAGAAATTCTTACTTAAAAATAATGCTTGTGCGACAGCTCCAGGAATTTTCTTTTTTACGCGCGGTTCGGCGCGCGAAGGCCGACGCCAAAACGAAGCCGCTCCAGGTCGCCGGCGTTTTCCGCGCGAATCACGCTGAAGCTGCCGCAGTGTTCGCATTCGAGAAGAATGAAGCTGCCGTGGACGTCCGCCGTCAATTCTTCGCTGCCGCAAGAGCAGACGATGTCGCCGATTCGCGCCATATCGTGAATGCGGTTCAGCGCTTCGAGCAAGATGCGTTGTTTCTCAATATAATTCTTTCCGTCGTAAGGGTGCAGCGCTTCGAATTCCGATTGATTGAAACGCATGAGTTCTTCGATGCGTTTGCGCCGCCCAATGTAGCCAAGTTCGAAGCGATCTGTCGCGCAGTAAATCTTTTCGAGGCCGAGGCGACGGAGACGGCGAAGCGCGTACACAAAGCGATTTTCTGTGCCGCAGACGACGCAGGCCACATCGACGGCGATTCGCCCGCGTGGGAGACGAAGGAGCCGCGCCTTTTCATGGCCGCAGCTTTCACAGACAATGGTCGACGACGGTTCAAAAGCAAAAAAAGGAACGTCATGGATATGGATGCTGCCGCAATGCTGGCAGTACAGTGCCAGCGCGCAAACGTTTCTGATGATCACGGCTCTTCGCCTCCTTTCCCCTCATCTGCCTGTATGAATATAATTCGCGGCGCGTGAAAAAAATCCTGCCAAACAGGCACGTTTTTGAAAATATTTCCGCGCGGTTGTCATTTGATAAGAAGGAAAAGCTTCTTCTGAAATGGGAGAAGCGGGCGCTTTTTGAATGTTTTTGCGCGTTCAAAATATTTTAGGAAACGAGGTTTGCGCCTTTGACTTATGCGGCGTTGTCTGATACAATCAGAAGTTAGTGTTGCCAAATTCATATAAGAAGGATTTTTGAGGAGTGGTTCGGCTTTGTGGGGATTCCTGAAACGCTTTTTAGGGGACAACAACGATAAAGAACTCAAGCGTATGCAGCTTACCGTCGACAAGATCAACGCGATGGAGGCGGACTTGCAGAATCTGACGGATTCGTCCTTGGCTGCGAATACGGATAAATTCAAGGAACGGCTCGCGGCGGGCGAGACGCTGGACGATATCCTGCCGGAGGCGTTCGCGGTCTGCCGCGAGGCATCGCGGCGCGTTCTCGGCATGCGTCATTTCGACGTGCAGCTGATTGGCGGCATGTGCCTGCACGAGGGCAAGATCGCCGAGATGAAAACGGGCGAAGGCAAGACTTTGGTTGCGACGTTGCCCGTTTATTTGAACGCGCTGACCGGCAAGGGCGTTCACATGGTCACGGTCAACGAATATCTGGCTCGGCGCGACAGCGAATGGATGGGGCATCTCTATAAGTTCCTCGGGTTGTCGGTGGGACTTATCGAGCACGACCTCGATTTTCCCGCGCGCAAGTACGCGTACAGCTGCGACGTGACGTTCGGCACGAACAATGAGTACGGCTTCGATTATCTGCGCGACAATATGGTCATTTCTTCCGACCAGATGGTACAGCGCGACCTGAACTTCGCGATTGTGGACGAGGTGGACTCGATCCTGATCGACGAGGCGAGGACGCCGCTGATCATTTCCGGCCCGGGCGCGAAATCCACGGAGGTTTATGCGCGCATGGCGCAGGCGGTGGCGGCATTGCGCCAGGGCGAGGACTACACGGTGGACGAGAAGCAGAAGACCGTCGCGCCCAGCGACGAGTCCGTCCATAAGGTCGAGCAGATACTTGGCGTGAAAAACCTTTACGCGCCGGAAAACATCGAGTATTCCCATTGCTTCAACGCGGCGCTCCGGGCGAAGGCCATCATGCACCGCGACCGCGACTATGTAGTGCGCGACGGCGAGGTCATCATCGTCGACGAATTCACCGGCCGCCTGATGTTCGGCCGCCGTTATTCGGACGGCCTGCATCAAGCCATCGAGGCGAAAGAGGGCGTGAAGATCCAGCGCGAATCGCAGACGCTGGCGACGATCACGTTCCAGAATTATTTCCGCATGTACGAGAAGCTGGCGGGCATGACGGGCACGGCGAAGACCGAGGAAAACGAGTTCATCAAGATTTACAAACTGCCCGTTATCGTCGTTCCGACGAACAAGCCGGTCATTCGCACGGACGAGCCGGATTTGATCTACAAGACGAAGCGGGCGAAGTACAATGCCGTCGCGAACGCGGTGGACGAGCTGCACGCGACGGGACGACCGATATTGATCGGCACGACTTCGATCACGCAGTCGGAGGAACTTTCCGCGCTCCTTAAAAAGCATAAAGTTCCGCATAACGTATTGAACGCGAAATACCATGAGCAGGAAGCGGAGATCATCAAGGACGCGGGCCAGCTGGGCGCGGTCACGATCGCGACGAACATGGCCGGACGCGGCACGGATATCATTCTCGGCGACGGCGTCGCCGAGCTCGGCGGTCTTGCAATCATCGGTACGGAGCGGCACGAGTCGCGGCGCATCGACAATCAGCTTCGCGGCCGCGCGGGACGTCAGGGAGATCCCGGCTCGTCGCGCTTTTATCTGTCGCTGGAGGACGATCTTTTGCGTCTGTTCGCGGCCGAGCGTATCGCGAAGGTCATGGACAAGCTCGGCATGGAAGAGGACGAGCCAATCGAGCATTCGATCATCACCAGCTCCATCGAGCACGCGCAGAAGAAGGTCGAGGCGCGGAATTTCGACATGCGCAAGAACGTCCTCGAATACGACGACGTGATGAACCAGCAGCGCGAGGTCATATACGCGCAACGCCGCAAGGTGCTGAAGGGCGAGGAACTTCGCGAGAGCATCATGTATATGGTCAAGGAAATCATCAAGTCCGAGATGAATCAGTACGCGAACGAGAAGCTCTACCCCGAGGAATGGACCCTGGACGGACTCATCGAGGACGCGGAAAGCATTTACGCGCCGAAGGGCTCGCTGAAGAAGGAAGAGCTCGAAGCGATGAGCCGCGACGAACTGGGCGAGACGCTGGAAAAAATCGCCGAGGACAACTACAAGGCGCGGGAGGCGGAGTTCACCCCGGGCGTCATGCGCGAGCTGGAAAAGGTCATCATGCTCCGCGTGGTCGACAACAAGTGGATGGAACACCTCGACCATATGGATATGCTGCGGCAGGGCATCAATCTGCGTGCCTACGGTCAGCGCAATCCGCTTGTCGAGTACAAGATCGAGGGCTTCAATATGTTCGAGGAAATGATCCATCAGATCCAGACGGACATTGCGAAGCTGATGTACCGCGTCAGCGTAGTCACCGAGGAGCGGCAGCAGGTCGAGGATCGTCTCGCGACGGCGCAGGCGTCCCACGGCAGCGACGTGGAGGACGCCGAGGCGAAGCCCGTCAAGAAGGCTCCGGTCCGCTCCGAGCACATCGGCAGGAACGATCCCTGCCCCTGCGGCAGCGGCAAGAAGTACAAGAACTGCTGCGGAAAAGGAAAGTAAGAAATATAACGAAATCCAATACGGTTTCATAATAAAGGAAGTGAATCGTCAGTGCTGGAAGAATGGAAGGCACCAATAACGGCTTTGAAGACAAAGCTGGGCGAAATGGGGTCATCTCTTTGACGTCGCCCGCAAAGAGGAGAAAATCGCAGAATTAGAATATAAGATGGGCGCGCCCGATTTCTGGGACGACGCGGAAGCGGCGCAGGCGCTCAATCAGGAACTGGCCGATCTCAAGGGCGGCGTGGATACATACAAAGGGCTGGTCGCGAAGACCGACGACCTGATGACGCTCTGGGAAATGGGCATGGAAGAAAAGGACGAGGCCGTCGAGGCGGACGTCAAGGCGGAATATGAAGCGCTGAAAGCGGATCTCCGCTCGCTGGAACTGGAGCTCTTGCTTTCCGGCGAGTACGATGCGAACAACGCTTACCTGGAGCTCCACGCCGGAGCCGGCGGCACCGAGGCGCAGGATTGGACGCAGATGCTTCTTCGCATGTACGGACGCTGGGCGGAGCGGCACGGATTTTCCGTCGAGACGCTGGACCTGCAGCCCGGCGACGAGGCCGGCGTCAAGTCTGTCATGCTTTTCGTCAAAGGTCATAACGCTTACGGCTATCTGAAATCGGAAAAGGGCGTTCATCGCCTCGTCCGGATCTCGCCGTTCGACTCCAACGCGCGTCGTCATACGTCTTTCTCGGCCTGTGACGTCATGCCGGAAATGGAAGATGCCAAGGAAGTCGAGATCGACATGGACGACGTCCGCGTTGATACGTACCGTTCCAGCGGCGCGGGCGGTCAGCACATCAACAAGACCTCGTCGGCGGTTCGCATGACGCACATGCCCACGGGCATCGTGGTCCAGTGCCAAAACGAGCGCTCGCAGATCCAGAACCGCGAAGTCTGTTTGCGTATGCTTCGCGCAAAACTCTTTGAATTGGAAGAGAAGAAGAAAGAAGAGGAGCGCGCGAAGCTCGAAGGCGTGCAGCAGAAGATCGAGTGGGGCAGCCAGATCCGTTCCTATGTGTTCCAGCCGTACACGATGGTCAAGGATCATCGGACCGGCGAGGAGACCGGCAATGTGCAGGCCGTCATGGACGGCGAGCTCGATCCGTTTATCGAGGCGTTTCTTTCCGCAAAGGCGAATCATCAAATTTAAGGCGGGGGATTTTTGTGAAGAAGTTCCTGATGATTGTCGGAGTTATTTTCCTGCTTCTCATCGGTCTCGTCGAGGCGGTGCTGCCGAGGATTGGCTCGGGCGCGCTGGACGTGGCGATTCGCAATGCCCTGAAGACCGATACGGTCGAAGTGAACGCGCGGACGTTTCCCGCGTGCCTGATGCTTTTCGGCCGCATCGGAAATATCGACGTCACGGCGGAAAACGGGATGCTCGGCAATCTGCGCGCGTCGAAGCTGACGCTGCACGGGGAGGGCGTCCAGATGCCGCCGGACGTGCTGATGAATCACAATTTCGCCGTTTCGGGCGCGGACGTGATGACGCTGGAAGGCGTCGTCACCGCGGACGACCTTGCGGATTTCCTGAATCATGAGATCAAGGAAATCGAAGACGCGAAGGTCGCAATCACAAAGGAACAAGTAATCGTGGACGCGAAGACGAAAATCATGGGGCGCAGCGCGGACGTGCATCTCGAAGGCGTCTTTTTCGTCGAGGACAACAAGATTGCTCTGCGGCTCACGAATGTGAAAGTCAAGAAAATTTTCTTCGGGCGCGATCTGACCGCGAATTTCTTCGAGCGGATCGACCTTTACGATTTCAATCGGCTCAATATGCCCGTCGAGCTTGACGAGGCGGTGCATGAGGACGGGCAGGTCCTGCTGAAAGCGAGCCGTCATCCGGGCAAGACTTACGGCGACGGCAGGAAACCGGAGAAGAAAGGTGACAAGGCATGATGCGTTTTCGCTATAATCGGCTGCTGTGCCTTGCGATTGTCGTCGGGCTCGTCGCGTCGCTCATCATCAATGTGCGTCGTCATGAAGTCGAGCGGCAAAATATGACCGTCGATTTCGCCATCGACTACGAGGCGCTTCTGGAACTGGCGGAACAGGAGGGACTGCCGCCGGCGAAAGTACTCGCAGACGCGAAGGAAGCAGGCTTTACGTCGCTGGCGGTCTATGAGCGCACGTTCAAAAAGATGAACCTCAGCGGCAAGGCGACTGCGGTACCGGGCGCTAAGATCCTGGAGCGGTACGAGAGCGGCGCTCTCGCCAGCGCGGAATGGCGCGCAATGGTCGAGCGCGGCGAGATAGTCGGCACCGAAGTTTATGTGACGAGCCACGACCCGCTGACGTATCACGAGGTCAAGGAGGATCTGATCCGGCGGCTCGGAAAAGATCGCGTGCGCGCGTTTGTCGCGGACGGGCGCGAGGCGCTGGCGGTCAAGGCGCAGTATAAATCTTTCGAGAAGATGCACCTCGGCATGCCGACGGATGAGATGCGCGCGGTGAACGAGGCGGGTTTCCATGTCATCGCGCGTCCGACCAATTACGTGAAAGCGACGCCGGAAGACGTGGCGGCGATGTTCCGCCGTCTTGACGGTATTCGCGTTTCGGAAATCGTTTATTCCGACAAGCAGGTCCTCGGTGCGCCCGATGCGTTGGCCGCGACAGCCGAGGAATGCAAAAAGCGCAACCTCACGATGGGTCTGATCGAAGCGCCGACGCAGCTTCAGTTTTACAAGCAGGAAGGGCTTGTGGAACTCGCGAAGCTGATGGACTACCGCGCGGCGCGGCTCTATTCCATCGCGAAAGACGAGATGGAAAAAATCTCGACGCCTGCCGCCGTCGAGCGTTGGGTAAACACGGACGAGGAGCGGAATATCCGCATCGACCTTTTGCGGCTGTTTGAGAAGCCGCGCGTCGGAAAGACGCTTTACGAGACGAATATGGAATATTTCCGCCAAACGCACGAGGCTTTGGCGGCGCATGGTTTTTCCTTCGGTCCGGCGACATGGTTCGAGCCCTTCGAGCCGTCCCGTGCGCTGCGCGCGCTCGTCATGGTCGGCGTTGCGGCGGCCGGCGTGCTGTATCTGTCGCTGGTGCTGCCGTGGCTGAATCGCCGCCCGAAAATCGAGCTGATGCTTTTCGCGGCGGGCGCTTTGGTGATGGCGGTTCCCGTCCTGATGGGGCACGGCGGCAAGATTCGTCTGCTGGCGTCGCTGGCCAGCGCGAACCTGTTCCCGTCAATTGCGATGCTTTGGATTCTTGACCGTATCCGCGACAAAGAGCCGGATGCTTCATGGTCGCTCCTGCGTCTTATCGGCGCGGCGGCGCTCGCTCTTTGGGTGACGGGGGTGCTGTCCTTTATCGGCGCGGCGTATCTCTCCGGCTCGCTGTCCGACGTCGAGTATTTCCTGGAAGTTAATATTTTCCGTGGAATCAAGCTGACCTTTGTGGCGCCGCTTATCATGGTGGCGATCGGCTTCCTGCAGCGTTTCGACCTCGACGGCTGGACTTTGGCCGAAGGCGAGGGCACAATCGAGCAGCTTCGGCGGCTCATGGACAGGAAGATTACGGTGCGTATGCTTGCGGCGCTTTTCGTGGCGCTGATTGCCGGCGTCGTGTTCATCGCGCGCTCCGGACACAATATGGGCATGCCGGTCTCGGGGCTCGAGCTTCGTTTCCGGGCGTTCCTGGAGCAGGCCATGTATGCAAGGCCGCGTTCGAAGGAGCTTTTGATCGGCCATCCGGCCTTTATGCTCGCGGCGTTCGCCTGGGCGCGGAAATGGCCGGCGATGGTCTTCTTCGCGCTGGTGATGGTGGCGACGATCGGTCAGGGCTCGATGGTCGAGACTTTTGCGCATATGCGGACGCCGGTCATGATGTCCTTCGCGCGCGGCATCGGCGGTATCGTGCTGGGCGCGGGCATCGGCGCAGTTTTAATGGTAGTTGCAGAAGTTTTTCATAGCTATTTTCAAAAGGAGATTCAGTCAAAAGCATGAATCGGATTGTGGTATCCGGATATTACGGTTCTAAAAACGCCGGCGATGAGGCAATGCTCGCGGCGATGATCGAAGTATTATCCGAACTGGACCCACAAGTGAATATCACGGTCATCTCGGCCGATCCAGAAGACACGCGGAAGCGGCATGGCGTTCGTGCCGTTTCGTGGCTCTCGCTGAGCGAGATCGTCGGCGCGCTGCGTTCCGCCGATTTGCTCATTTCCGGCGGAGGCTCGCTGCTCCAAAACGTGACCAGCGGACGCAGTCTTTACTATTACCTTGGCGTGATTTGGCTTGCGGAGCGTCTCGGCGTTCCCGTCATGCTCTACGCCCAGGGCATCGGTCCCGTTTGCGGCGGTCTTGCGCGCAGCTTGATGCGCCGTATCGCAGGCAAAGCGGCGCTGATTACGGTGCGCGATCACGGCTCTTATGAAGAAATCGAGAATCTCGGAATCAAAAAGCCGCCGGTTCTTGTCACCGCCGATCCGGTGCTTGCGATCCACCCCGTCGACATTGGAATCGGGCGAGGGATTTTGAAGAAAGCGAAAGCGGACGGCGCAAAGCCCGTCATTGGCGTTTCTGTTCGCGAGTGGCGCGGCTGGGAGCACTACAAGCGCGTAATCGCCGAAGCGGCGGATCGAGTGGCGGAAGAACTGGACGCGCGTATCGTGTTCTTCCCGATGCAGGTGC
>JAFZRW010000019.1 GCA_017619685.1 Schwartzia sp. (in: firmicutes) | reverse complement strand
TCGTCTTTCCAAGCGCTACATTACCGACCGGTTCTTGCCGGACAAGGCCATTGACCTGATGGACGAGGCGGCCTCCAAAGTGCGTATGATGACGGTTGCGCAGCCGGACGGCGTGCGCGAGGCGGAAAAGGAGATCGACCGCCTGCGCGCCGAAAAGGAGAGCGCCATCGAGGCGCAGGAATTCGAGCGCGCCGCCCTGCTTCGGGACGAAGAGAGCGCGGTCAAGAAACGGCTGGAAGAGGCCGAGAACGAGTGGAAGGAAAGCGGGGAAGAGCAAATCCTTGTCACCGAGGACGATATCGCCGAGGCCGTCGGCCTCTGGACGGGCATTCCCGTCCGCAAGATCGAGGCGCGGGAGTCCGAGCGGCTGCTGCATCTGGAAAAAATCCTCAAGCGCCGCGTCGTCGGGCAGGGCGAAGCGGTCGCCGCGCTTTCACGGGCGATTCGCCGCGCGCGGGCGGGGCTCAAGGACCCGACGCGCCCCATCGGCTCGTTCCTGTTCCTCGGGCCTACGGGCGTCGGCAAGACGGAGCTTGCAAAAGCGCTGGCGGAAGCGCTCTTCGACAGCGAAGACGCGATCATCCGCTTTGATATGTCCGAGTACATGGAAAAATTCACCGTTTCACGGCTTGTCGGCGCGCCTCCGGGCTATGTCGGCTACGAGGAGGGCGGCCAGCTCACCGACGCCGTGCGGAAGAAGCCGTACTCGATCATTTTGCTCGACGAGATCGAGAAAGCGCATCCGGACGTGTTCAACATCCTGCTGCAGGTGATGGAGGACGGGCGGCTGACGGACAGCCAGGGGCGCACCGCCGATTTCAAGAATACCGTCGTCATCATGACGTCGAACGTCGGCGCCAGCTTCCTGAAGGACGAGGGGGCTCCCATGGGCTTCCTTGCGCGGGATACGGCGGCGGATAATCACGAGCGCACGAAAAAGCGCGTGCTGGAGGAGACGAAGAAAGTCTTCAAGCCGGAGTTCTTGAATCGTCTCGACGAGACGCTGGTTTTCCGCGCTCTCGGCAAGGAAGAGCTGTCCGCCATCGTCGATATCCTGCTCGGCGACGTGCGCGCCCGCTTGGCGGAGAAGGGCATGAAGCTCGCGCTGAGCCCCGCGGTCAAGGCCATGCTTATCGAAAAGGGAACGGACTTCAAGTTCGGCGCACGTCCTTTGAAACGCGCGATCCGAAAGCTGATCGAGGACCCGCTTTCCGAGAAGCTATTGGCGAAGGAATTCCGCGCCGGAGACACCATCACTGCCAAGAAGAACGGCGATACGCTGGACTTTGTGCGAAAGACGCCCGCAAAGCGGACCAATACAAGGAGCGCCGCTCATGCCCCGGCGGCAAAATAAGCTTGCGCCGGAAGGTCTGGCGGCAAAGGTGAAAAACTTCCTGCTGAATCTTGCCGTCGCGGTCGGTTGGCTGCTGCGAAGATTCGCGGGGATATTTACGGGAAAAAAAGGATAAATAAGAAAAGCTCGTCGCTTGCAGGACGGAAAAGATTTCGGTCCATGGCGACGAGCTTTTTTGATTCGTTTATGATTACTTGCACATCAGTACGGCTTCCGCGTATAGCCGGACGCCGACGCCGGCGTTCGGGTGGATGAAGTCGAGCAGATATGTTTCCGGCGAAGACAGCGCGAATTGGCGGGAAATGTATTCGTTGGGGTCGATGAAGACGTCCCCGGCGTCTTTGCACCAAGCCGAAAGCGCCGCCGTATAATTCCGGTACGCCGTATCCGTGTCCGGTGGGGTTATGCCGCCGATGATTGAGGCGTCGCCCTCCGTCGCGATCCACGGAGCGATGAAGACGAATTTCGCGTCGGGCCGGCGCGCGCAAACTGCGTCGCGAAGCTTTTGGAGGTTCTGGACATAGTCCGTCGCCGTCACCGCGCAAAACAGCGAATCGCGAAAAAGGATGTCGTTCGCGCCTGCGGCGACGACGTAGAGGTCCGCCGCCGCCTCGACGATCGACGGCAGGAAATAGGCCAGGAGGATTTTCGTCGTAGCGCCGCCCTGGGAGATGTTGACGATTTTTCCGTGGATGGCAGCCTGCAGCGGCGCATACCAAGGCACGCCGCCGTTTATCGTTCCCTCTGTCAGGGAATCGCCGACGAAGCAGACCGTGTCCGCGCTTTGCAGCAGGCGATACAAGCGGCTGTCTTTCATTTCGTCCGTCAGTTCCAACGAAGGTATTTTCCCGTACATTATAAAATTACCTCGTTTCTTTCAGTCTCAAAAGCGTCCTATCGGCGTATCAAGCTGCCGTTCCCAGAATTGCACGGCTCGGTCGATCCAGCCTTCGGCCGCGGTTCCCGTTCCCAGCCCGAAGCCGTGGGCTACGCCGTCGAATACTTCAAATTCCGCGTCGGTTCCGTTTCTTCGGATCGCTTCCGTCCGTTCCCGCATCGTCCGGCGAAGCCCCGCGCCGTCGTTTGCGCCGGCGCAGCCGTAAGTGGGCGGCTCGTTGCCGTATATGTCGGCAAATCCTGTGTACTGCATGACGACGGCAGCCGGTCGGGGATAATCTTTTTCGCCGAAACGCGCCGTCCCCAGCGCGCCGACAATCGCCGCCGTCCGTGCGCCGGCCGAGCCGCCCCAAAGGGAATAGCCGCGGACGTCCAGCTGCAGCGCGTCCGCGTTTTCGTGGACAAAAGCGACGGCCCGCGCCAAGTCTTCGCAGCTGCTGTCGCCGCCGGGGCGATAGATCAGGGCGAAAGCGTTGACGCCTTTTCGGGAGAGCGCCAACGCGTGGGGAAAGCTGTCGTGCATCGCGCCGACATAGCGAAAACCGCCGCCGGCGCTGAGGATGGCGACCTTTCCGCCGGGAGTCCCGCGAAAGAGGAACAAACCCGTATCCCGTTTTGCCGGGTCGGCCAGCTTTTCTTCCTCGGCGTAGACGTCATAGAAGACGGTCTCGCCTGCCGAGGCGCGTTCCCAAAGATGGTTGACCACTGCCGCGAAGTCTTCGGGGCGGATGTTGGTGTACCATGAGAGATTCATCGTTTCCAGCGACGCGCCCTGCATATAGTTTCGCTGTATGGGGAACAGCAGCCTTCCATAGCCGTTAAAGGCCGGGTCGGCAATAATGTCGCGGATCTTGGACTTCGTTGTGTATTTCATGCGTCTCTTGCGCCTCGTTTCGCCGGCTGCGTTTGTTTTTATTTGCGGGCTGCACCCGCTTTTTCCTTTCGGTCAATCGTATTCTTGTTCATATATAACTGCGATTCTCATGATATTTTCTCTTTTTTCGTGACTTGTGTCAATTATATTCACGTTGGATTTTGTTTATAAAAAATAAATTGAAAAAAATTTTTTACTTCGACACATTTCTGACACAATCGTCCTTTATACTTCAAACCATCAAAGATAACTTCGCTACAAAAAGAAAGGATGATTCAAATGAAGAAAATGATGTTGGCAGCTATGGCGGCAATGGTGATCGGTTCGGCGGGAACGGCGATGGCGGCGACGCCGGAGCGCGGGTACTGCCGGGACAACGCTCAGGCCATTGAGACGAGCTACGCGTATTGCGGTGACGGATACCACGGCAGGGGCCGCGGCGGACGCGGCGGCTACGGTTGCGACGGGTACGGCTATGGACATCGCGGCGGAAATGGCGGCGGGTACTGCTACGACAACAGGAACGACGACAGCGAAGGCTGACACAAAGAACAGGCGACGAGAAAAAATATCCTCGTCGCCTGTTCTTTTCAGTAGCGCTTATTCTTCCTGCAGGAAGCGGGCAGGATCGTTTCGCATACGGAGGCTCAGCTGTATGACTTCCATATCCTCGAGAACGTGGGTGATGGCGTCGGGCGGAAAATCCCGCAGGTCGACGTCGAAAGGGCGGGGCAGGAGGTTCATATCGGCGTCGCCGAAAACGCGGACAGTTGGGGTGAGCGTGTGGCCAAACTCGCATTTCTTGACGATGGCGTAGCCCATGGTCGTCTTGAGGACAGTGCCCACGGGATAGAGGGCCACGTTGTCGAAGAAGAGGAACAGCAACGATTCGTCAAATTGCCCCGGAGAGCAGTTCACCATAATCTTGTACGCGATATGCGGCTTGTAAGCGGGCTTGTAGGAGCGGCTCGACGTCAGCGCGTCGTAGACGTCGGCGATGGCGACGATGCGTGCAAATCGGTGGATTTTGTCTCCCGTGAGCTTGTGGGGATAGCCGCGCCCGTCCATGTGCTCGTGATGCTGCCCTGCGATGGCGGCGATAATCGACGCCGACGGTATGCGCAGATCCCGAAGCCTTTTCCTTCCTGTCTCGGGATGCATCTGGATAACGGCAAATTCTTCGTCGGAAAGTCGTCCCGATTTGGTGAGAATGTCGGAGGGGACCATGATCTTTCCGATGTCGTGCAGGAGGCTTCCCATGATGAGGGTGAGCATCTCTTCCCTTGAGAGCCGTACGTGCGAACCGAGCATCGCGGCGAGGACGGCTACGTTCACGCTGTGCGCGAATGTGTAATCGTCGTGCATGCGAAGATCGGTGAGTTGTATGAGGTTGCTTCTGTTGGAGAAGATGTCGATGAGGATTTCCTCGGAGGTATCTGCGAGAGCGTCTGTGCTGAGCTCTCCCGTGGCTGCCAGCGTCTGGTATGTGTCATGGAGCTTGTGGATGGCTTTGACGCGCGTCTTTTCCTGTATGATGTCGTCGGGCGGCAGGATGGAAAAGGCGGGGTTTATGGACGTGACGGTGAGATTCTTGACGCCGATCTTCTTGAGCTGGCTGATGTAATGCGCCGTCACAGGCGTTCCCCGCGTCAGGAAACTGGCGCCTTCTTTGTTGTATATGCTTTGCGCCGTGATCATGCCAGGCCGCAGCTTTATGAGGGGAAGGGTAATCATAATATCACCTGAATGCAGACTTATATAAGCGCTCTCTACATGGAAATCGTGAGCGGTCCTATGGCGAATCTTCAATATCTTATGATAATAATAATATAATAATTCGCCGTTCGAGGCAAGATTCCTGCTTTCATATAGTTTTTTCCTCCCAACAAATTCGGTCTTTGTATTGAAGACAACGAAGGCTGACAAAGAAAAACAGGCGATGAGGAAAAATGATTTCCCATCGCCTGCCGTGTGTCTCTATTATTTTGGCGTTTATACTTCCATCCTGCATTTTCACAGCGCGGAGAACATCGGCACGAACCGCAGGCAGAGCCAGCCGATGAGCGTCACCGTCACTACGTTCAGCACGCTGAGGCGGACGCCCGCATTGATCTGCCGCGCGGCGTCGAGGCCGAAGGCGACGGGGATCGCCCGGGTCGAGATCGGCAGGACGTAGGCGCAGTTCGCCGCGACGACGGTGATCAGGATATATGGTACGGGATTCAGCCCGACGGCGGCGCAAATGCTGATGACGACGGGCAGTGCGATGGAGGCCGCCGCCGTGTTGCTCGAAAGCTCGGCCAGCAGGCAGCCGAAGACGCTGAACAATGCGATGGTGAAAAGCCCGCCGTCCGGCGTGCCGGAAGCGACGACCGCCGCCATTTGCCGCGCCGCGCCCGTCTCGATGATCATGCGTCCCAACGCCATGCCGCTGGCGAAAAGGAACATCATGCCCCAAATGACATGGCTCTCCGCATATTTCCATTCCAGCATCACTTCGCCTTTCTCGTCGCGCAGCACGAAGGCCAGAAGCCCCAAAGACAGGAAGACGTAAGCGGGCTTCATGGCGGGGAACAGCCCCGCGTACAGCGGCCGCAGGAACGCGAGAAGCGTCGCCGAGAGGAACAGCGCGAGGCCGATTTTCTCTCCGCGGGAGAGCGCGCCGAAGCTTTCATACAGTTCGCGGAAATATGAAGCCGAGCCGGAGAGGTCGCGGGCGTTTTGCGCGAGTCGCCAAAGGAAGAAGAGGTTCAGCAGGAAAATCACGCAGAGGATCGGCAGGAAGCGGGCGACCCAATCTACATACATGAATTCATGCCCTGTCAATTCCTCCAGATAGGAAATGGCCACCAGATTCGCCGCGCCGCCGATGGGCGAGCCGAAGCCGCCAATGCCGCTGCCCCAGCCGATGGCGAGCAGGATGGGGGCGGCGGTCTTCGGATCGAGAGCCTCGTCGCCGCCTACGAATTTCAGCATGGCGGCGGCAATCGGGCAAAGGATCGCGGCGACCACGACGTTGGGCAGGAAGATGGACAACACCACCGACGCGCCGAGCCATGCCAAAACCTGCTGGCGCATGGAGACGCCGATGCCGCAGAGAGCGCGCACCGCCACGCGGCGGTCAAGACCCGTGCGGCTCCACGTCAGGCAGATGAGGTCCGCGCCCAACAGCAGCACGACGATCTCGGAAAAATATTGACTGATGACGCGCTCATTGGGGATCAGGCGGAACACGGCGTTGACGACGATGGGCAGGAGCGCTGTCACCGCGATGGCGACGGGGCGCAGCATCCACCAGACCGCCATCCACGCGGCCAGTCCCAGCGAGAGCGCCGCTGCGCGCCCGAAGGATTGCGCCGCCAGCGCCACGGCAGCAAATGCCAGCGGCCCGGACAGCAGCGCGATTTTTTGTTTCGTTCGTTCCTTCATCTCAGTTTCCCCCTTGCTTTCGTTACTATCAGTGTAACGGGGGAGAAAACATATTGCAAACTGTAAATTATCGGTATATGATACAGGGAAAAGACTGTGGAGGAAACGCCATGAATCTTTTGCCGATGCAGTATTATCTGGAAGTCGTGAAGGACGGGAGCATCAGCCGCGCGGCAGAGCGGCTGCACATCACGCAGCAGACCCTGAGCGCGCATATCGCGGCGCTGGAAAAGGAACTGGGCTGCACGCTTTTTCACCGCAGGCCGCGCTTTGCGCTGACCCACGCGGGGTGCGTGTTCCGTGACTACGCTTTCCGCTTCGTCGGACTGTACGAATCTATGACACAGGAATTTCGCGACCTGGCGGGCGAAGAGGCGGGCGAGCTTTCTGTAGGCGTCGCCTATACGCGCGGGCGCTTCCTGCTGCCGCCGATCCTGGCCGCCTATCAGCGAAGATATCCCAAAATTCGCATCCGTCTCATCGAAGCGGACAACGAGGAATTGATCGCCCGCCTGCGCGACGGCAGGGTGGACCTCATCATCGCGAATCTCGCGTCGGACGAGCCGCTGTTTTCCGTCGCGCCGTTTTACGACGAGGAAATGATCTTGCTCGTCCCCGCCGCGCTCCTTTCCGCCGAAAAACGGAAGCAGATCCGGCGTGGCGACCTGCGGGCGCTGGCCGACTGCCCGTTCCTGATGAACCGGCGGGAGGACATCGCGGGACGCATCGGAAACGCCGTGCTCGCAAAAAACGGCGTCCTCCCGCGCGTTGCCGTGTCGTCGGAAAACATGGAAACGCTGCTTGACCTTTGCCTCGCGGGCGAGGGCGCGTGCTTCTGTCCGAAAAACCTTGCACGGAAAGTATTCGAGGGGAAGGATTTTTCCCATCTGCTCCGGGTCTCGCTGGACGCCTCCTTTTCCCTGCGCCTCGCATGGCAGCGAAAGCCCTATGTGCGACGCGCTCTGACGGATTTTGTGGCAATCTGCCGCGAAAATGCGCCGACACGCGAAACATGAAAGGAGCGGTTTCATGAGGAAGCCGCTCCTTTGAAATGTTTATTCGCTTCGATATTGTGTTTTTAGGAGTTCATGCGTTTCGGGCCGCTTTTGCGGCTTTCAGGTTGCTCTTGTTCATGTACATGTTCTGGTCTGCCCGTTCAAATACGGCAGCCACGCAGGGGTCGTCCTTGTATTTCGCCATGCCGCAGGCGATGACGACGCCGCCGATGCGAAGCGCGTCCTTGTTGTAGACGCTCATCTTCTCGAGCAGTTTATCCAGGTTCATATAGTCGCTTTCCTGCGCGATCACGGCGAACTCGTCGCCGCCGACGCGGAAAACAGGGCTGTGCTTGAAGATGTCGCAAATGATCTTGCAGGCGGTTTGGATATATTTGTCTCCGGCGTGATGACCGAGGGTATCGTTGATCTTCTTCAGGTCGTTCACATCCAGGATCACGATGGCGAAATCCGATGCGCTGTGCTCGGAAATCTGACGGTCGATCTGTACCTCCGCCTGCAGATACGCGTGCTTGTTCTTTACGCCCGTCAGCGCGTCAATGTTGGCCTCCCTCTGGGCGTGGGCGAGACGCTGTGCATATTCCTCTTCATGACGGACCTGATCGTCGACGTCGTTGAGGCCGACGATCAGCCGGCGTCCGGCGTCCTCCTCGACAATGGCGGCCTTGAACTGTACATAGGTCGGTTTCCCGTCGATCATCAGACGATAGGTCATTGCAAAAATCCCGCTGCGTGCGATCTCGGCAAGGATGTGTTCTTTGGTGAGCAATGAGAGGACGCGGTCCAAATCTTCGGGATGGACGACGCTTCGCGAGTTTTCTCTCGATTTTTTGAAGAAATCCGTGCCTTCCTTCGGGACTGCGAAACTCTCAAACTGGGAAGCCGCGCTGTACTCTGTATATTGTTCGGTCTCCGGATTTACGATAAAGATGCAGATATAGTCGCCAGCCAGCGCGTTGATGCGGGAGTAGGCCATGCGCTGCTCCTTCGCCTGATCCTCCGCCTGCCGCCGCTTCACTTCTTCGTCAATATCCGTCACGCCGATGATGATAAAGCGGTCGTCCTCGTCCATGCGTGAGACTCTCAAATTGAAGTACGTCGGTCCTTGTTTCAAAAGCAGGCGATAAGGCAACAGGAACGTGTTCTCCCGATTCAGCGTCTCCAACAGGTTGTTGCGGTCCAAAGCGTCCATGACGGCATTCCGGTCGTCGGGATGTATTCGCCGGCCGATATCACCTTTGACCTCTGTGAAGAAGTTTTCGCCGCGCCGCATTTCCCTGAGCTCGCCGCTCTTTTCGTCAGTGCGGTATTCGATGAACACCTCGGTGTCGAGATTGACATAGTAGAAATCGGAGTAGCCGCGGGCCAGTGTCTTGGCGATGTGGGTGAAAATGATGCTCGTGTTTTTTACTTTTTCGTAAGCTTCCTTGGCGGCGGCGTTTTCCCTCTGGATACGCACCGTGTCCGTCATGTCCTGGCACATGCCGAGCAGGCAGACACGTCCGGAGGAGTCGATGAATTTGAATTTCGTGGACTGGAATTGCCGCATGTTTCCGGCGGCGTCCAGCACGTCCTCATAGAAGACCTGCGGCTCGTCCGTGGAAAGCGCTATACGATCGTTTTCAAGGAAATGGCTTGCCGTCGTCGCGTCGAATATTTCCGCGTCGGTGAGACCGATCACATCCGCCGGAGTCGGTTTGTGCGCGTAATCGGCAAAGGCCTGGTTGCAGGCCAGATAGACGCCGGTCTTTGCGTCCTTGGAAAAGGAGAGCCCCGGCATGTTGTCCAAAAGAGCCGTGAAGGACTGCTGTATCTTGGCGACCTTGTCGGCCTCATCCAACATTCGCTGCTGTTCGCTTGCTTTCCGCTCTGCCTTCAGTTTTTGCCACAGCAGGAAGATAACGATCAGGAATACAGCGGAGAGAACGGCTATGACGCTGAGCAGGTTTTCCCTGAGGAACTGGGTGATGGATATTTTCCGATTGCCATGGGCATAAGAAGCAAGCGCGGAATCCATATCCTCGCTCTTTGTCAGGGCTGTCGTCTTGTTCAGTATGAAATAGAGATTGCGGTCCGCTTTTTTCACGGCGAAGGACATCGGCAGGGTTTCTCCTGTTGGCACGGAAAGGAGATGGTATTTCTCCATGGTCTCTTCTAAATCGTGAATCCGGTAATTGCTTATGAGGACGCAATCCGCTTCGCCGGCGGCCAGCGCCTCGAAGCACGCGGCTTCATTCGCGCAGAGGATTATCTTGCAGGCGGGATAGTAATCCTTGATGAAGGTCTCGACGTTCGTGTTTCCCTGCTCGACGGCGAAGGTGAAATTGCTGTCCCGCGACAGGTGGTGATGATTCGAGGTACGCATGACAGCCTGCATTTCCGTCTTCATCGCCGGATTTGTCATCCACAGGTCTTTGCCGTTGGCGTCAAAGGAGATCAGGTGCATCGGGAATATGCAGTCGACCTTCCCGGCTTTCATGGCTTCCATCGCCGCTTCCGTGGTGGGATAAGGCGTCGCCTCAAACTGGATTTCTGTATTCTTCAGGCTGCTCGAAGCGCGGGCGAGATAATCCTTGAGGGCTCCGATGAGTTCGCCCGTATTCGGGTCTTTTGCACAGAACGGCATAAAGTCGTCCAGATAGCCCACCCGGATCGTGCCGTGCTTCGTAAGCCATTCCTCCTGCCCCGGCGGCAGGAATGCGTTCGTCCTGGTAATGAAAAGGTTCTCGTCCGATATTCTCTGGTTGAAATACTGGTCTTCATCATGGATGGCGGCCAGCGCCCGATTCAAATCCTCCAGCAGGTCCGGCCTGTTCTTGTTGACAGCATAGAAAAAATCAGACGAGCCGATCCGGCAGACCGGAACGACCCTTTCTCTTGCGCCAAAGGTGTTTATGGTGGCGTAGCCGTCGATCCCGCCTTTTGCCAGCAGGTTCATGGCTTCGGATTCCACCGTCGTCAGTGGTACGATATCGATGGAAAGATTGTGCTTTCGCGCCCATTCCTGCAGGAAACCTTCCTGAACGCTCCCTTTGTTGACGCCGATCCGCTTTCCATTGAAAGACGACAATTTTTCCGAAGTGATCTCTTTGTTGTCCGCGTCAATATAAATGTAGTACGATTCCGCGCCCATGGGCAGATCGGGAAAGAGCATGGAAGCCGCGCGCTGCTCCGTAAAGGAAACGTCGCTCAGCAGGTCGATCTCGCCCCTCATCAGCTTCTGAAGCAGATTCGCCCAACTGTCCTGTACATACTCGAAAGTCCATCCCGTGTACGCGGAAATCTTGTACTGGTATTCATAGTCGATGCCGCGCCGTCTTCCGAACCGGTCCCTGTAACAGAAGGTCGATTCATACCAGCCGACGCGCACGACTTTATTTCCGTCATTCTGCGCATATACCACGGACGACGCTGTCATACCCACAGCAAGCATCGCCAGCAGGACAATCATTACTAACCTTTTCAATCCTTTATGAAGGTTTTCCATGATTCGCCTCCGAATGGGTCGTTGTGTTGGAATGATGGTATTGCCATAATTGTTTCCTGTTTATATTCTACATATCTATATTTTTTCCTGCAAAAAGATTCACTTTTTTTCAGTTTATGGTAGAATAGCAGCGGGACAAATTTTAGGAAACGACGAATAAGTCAATTCGAGGCCATGTCGAGGGATTTTTTCGTCAGGCAAGGAAGAGGCCGCGAAGGCGTAGCAGAGCTACGTCGAGTGGCCTCTGACGCAGCATGGCGGGAAAAGCCCCGGCATGGGCGCGGAGGGACTTGTTCGGCGTTTCCTTTATGAAAGGGAGCGTGCTGCTTATGTTTCGGTTTGCCCACAATAATCTGAATGTGCTGGATTTGGAGCGCAGCCTGCGCTTTTATGAGGAAGCGCTGGGGCTTACGGAAGTGCGCCGCATCAACGGCGAGGGCTTCATCATCGTCTACTTGGGCGACGCCTGCAAAAGCCGTCATTTGCTGGAACTGACCTGGCTGAAAGACCGCAAGGAACCGTATAATCTCGGGGAAAACGAGTTCCATCTGGCATTCACGACGGAGGATTTCGACGCCGCTCATGAAAAGCATAAAGCGATGGGATGTATCTGTTACGAAAATCCGGACATGGGGATTTATTTCATCTCCGACCCGGACGGATATTGGCTGGAAGTCTTGCCGGAGTGATTAAGGGATAACTCGGAGGGTCAAACAAGCAGGGATTGCCGCACGAAAATTTTTTGGAGTATGAAAATCATACTTCAAAAAATTTTGGGGCAGAAAATATTTGGAAGGAACCGCTTGTAGATTTCTTGTTTGCAAGAAATGGGGGATGCCGAGGAAGAAATGATTCTTCCTGCGGCATCCCCTTTTGTCATCCATATCCGATTCGGAGAAGGAAAAAACGGATTCACAGCGAATATAAAACAAATACTGAAAATTTGAAGCGGCGAAAGGAGAATATCTTGGTGGCGGGGAAGAAGCGGAAGACGGTGTATGTGTGCCAGTCCTGCGGAGCGGAGTCGGCGAAGTGGCTCGGCAAGTGTCCGGGGTGCGGCGCCTGGAATACGATGGTCGAAGAGGTCGCCGTACCGGAGACGACGGGAAAGGGGCTTCGGCTCGGGCTTTCCGACGCGGTGGCGCCGCGCCTGATCGGCGAGGTGGAGACGGAGGATTTGCCGCGTTTTCCGACGGGCTCGGAGGAACTGGACCGGGTGCTTGGGGGCGGCGTGATTCCCGGCTCCATGGTGCTGATCGTCGGCGATCCCGGCGTCGGAAAGTCGAGCCTGACGCTTCGCGTGTCCGCTGAGGTGGCGCGGCTCGGTCGGCGCGTGCTTTATGTGACGGGCGAGGAATCGACGCGGCAGATACGGATGCGTGCCGACCGTCTCGACGCGGTCGCCGACGGGCTTTACGTCGTCAGCGAGACGAATCTCGATACGATTACGCTCCATATCGAGAAAATCAAGCCGGAGCTTCTCGTCATCGACTCGATACAGACGATTTTCCGGCCGGAGATCGAGAGCGCGCCGGGCAGCGTGAGTCAGGTGCGGGAGTCCAGCGTCGAGATTTTGCGGATCGCGAAAGAAAGAGGAATCGCCGCTTTCGTCATCGGACACGTCACGAAGGACGGCAGTCTCGCCGGCCCGCGGGTCCTGGAGCATATCGTGGACACGGTGCTCTTTTTCGAGGGGGAGAAGAATGCGGGCTATCGCGTGCTGCGCGCGATCAAGAACCGCTTCGGCAGCACGAACGAGATCGGGCTTTTTGAGATGCGCGATACGGGGCTTTGCGACGTGCCGGACATCTCAAAGTTTTTCCTGTCGGAGCGTGAGGCGGACTCGGGTACGGCGGTCATTCCGACGGTGGAGGGGACGCGCCCGCTTCTCGTCGAGGTGCAGGCGCTCGTCGCGCAGACGCCGTACGTGCCGCCGCGCCGCACATCCGATGCGGTGGATTTGAAGCGTTTGCAGCTTCTCCTTGCGGTACTGGAAAAGCGCGTACGTCTGCCGCTTGGCAATTCCGACGTTTATGTGAAAGCGGCGGGCGGCATACGCATCGACGAGCCCGCCGCCGATCTCGGCCTTTGCGTCGCGATGGCGTCAAGCTTCGCGAATCGCCGACCGCGCGCGAAGACGATAATTTTCGGCGAGGTGGGGCTGTCCGGCGAAGTGCGCGCGGTGGGACAGGCGGAGACGCGGCTTCGCGAGGCGGCTCGGCTCGGCTTTACCGCCGCCGTATTGCCGGAAAAGAACGCCCGCGCGCTGAAGGGCGTCAAAACGGGCATCAAGCTCCTGCCCGCCGCGACCATCGGCGACGCGCTGAAATTGGCGCTGCCGAGAGGAAAAGAGAGCGAAGAATAAAGGCGGGACGAAAAATTGACAAAACCTTTGATTCATCGTACAATTTTTTTTATATGGTTCATGGATTCCTTTGCTGAGGTCGGAAAAAGGACCAGCAAGGTTTTGGGGGGATTTTTATGGGCATGAACATGAGCGAAAAGATTTTGGCGCGTCATGCGGGGCTGGATTCCGTCGAGGCGGGGCAGCTCATCACCTGCAAGCTTGATATGGTGCTTGCGAACGACATCACCGCGCCGCCCGCCATCAAAGAATTTGAGAAGATCGGCGGCAACGTGTTCGACCCGGCGAAGATCGCGCTGGTGCCGGATCATTTCACGCCGAACAAGGATATGAAGACCGCCGAGCTGACGAAAGCCGTGCGGGAGTTTGCACAGGCGCAGGGCATTGTCCATTATTTCGAGGTCGGTCACGACGCCGGAATCGAGCATGTGATCTTGCCCGAGCACGGGCTGGTCGGACCGGGAATGCTGACGATCGGCGCGGACTCGCACACCTGCACTTACGGCGCGGTGAACGGATTCTCCACCGGCGTCGGGACGACCGATCTCGCGGTCGCGCTCGCGACGGGCGAGGCGTGGTTCAAGGTACCGGCGGCGATCCGCGTGGTGCTGAATGGCGAGAAGCCGAAGGATGTAGGCGGCAAGGACGTGATCCTGACGCTGATCGGCATGATCGGCGTGGACGGCGCTCTGTACCAGACGCTGGAGTTCGCGGGAAACGGCGTTTCGTCCCTTGGCATGGACGACCGCTTTACGATTGCGAACATGGCCATCGAGGCGGGCGCTAAGAACGGCATCTTCCCATTCGACGACAAGACGCGCGTTTATTTGGAAGAGCGTATCAAAGATTATGAGCCGGTCTTTTCCGATGCGGACGCATCCTATGTGCGCACGGTCGAGATCGATCTTTCGGCGCTGCGGCCCGTGGTGGCGTTCCCCCATCTGCCGGGGAATACGAAGCGCGTCGAGGATATCAAAGAGCCGATCCCGATCCAGCAGGTGGTGCTCGGCTCCTGCACGAACGGGCGCATCGAGGACCTTGCGAAGGCGGCGGAGGTCTTCTCCATGCACAAGGTGCATCCGAACGTCCGCTGTATCGTGATTCCGGGCAGTCAGCGCGTCTATCTGGAAGCGATGGAGCGCGGCTATATCCGTACGTTCATAAACGCCGGCTGCGCGGTCTCGACGCCGACCTGCGGACCGTGCATGGGCGGTCACATGGGCATCCTGGCGAAAGGCGAGCGCTGCGTTTCGACGACGAACCGCAATTTCGTCGGACGCATGGGCGACACTACGAGCGAAATTTATCTGGCGGGACCGCAGGTGGCGGCGGCCAGCGCGATTCTCGGCCGCATTGCCGAGCCGAAGGAGGTGGAGTGAATGAAGGCGGAAGGAAAAGTTTGGCGCTACGGCGACAACGTCGATACCGACGTCATCATTCCCGCGCGCTATCTGAACTCCTTTGATCCGAAGGAATTGGCTTCGCACTGCATGGTCGACATCGACGAGACTTTTGCGAAGGAAGTCAAAGCGGGCGACATCATGGTAGGCGGCAAGAATTTCGGCTGCGGCTCGTCCCGCGAGCACGCGCCGATTGCCATCAAGGCGTCGGGCGTTCCCGTGGTGGTCGCGGCAAGTTTCGCGCGCATCTTCTACCGGAACGGCATCAATATCGGCCTGCCGCTCCTCGAGATTGGCGACGACGTGGAAAAGATCAGGGCGAACGACGTCTTGCGTATCGACACGGCGGACGGTACAATCGAGGACTTGACGACGGGCGACACGTTCAAGGCGCACCCGCTGCCCGGCTTCGTGCAGGACATCGCGAAAGCGGGCGGACTGATTCCGTACATCAAAGAGAAAAGAAAATAAGATAATTTAGGAAGAAAGCCCCTGCGAAATTTTTGCGCAGGGGCTGTTTTCATCTTCCTTTAATTGACAAACGGCACGCGAGGTTTTAATATTAAGGAGTAAAAATAGGCGTATTATGCGCGGGGAAGGATTTTTTGATGTTTGGGATGGATATCGGCGTCGACCTTGGGACGGCCAATGTGCTTGTTTATGAGAAGAAGAAAGGGATTGTGCTCCGTGAGCCCTCGGTGGTCGCGGTGGATAGAGATACAGGGCAGGTCCTTGCGGTAGGCGAGGAAGCGAAGCGGATGATCGGGCGTACGCCGGGAAATATTTCGGCGATACGGCCTTTGCGCGACGGTGTGATCGCCGACTACAACATCACGGAAACCATGCTTCGCTATTTTATCGAGAAAGTCGTCGGACACAGCTTCGTGTTCCGCCCGCGCATCATGATTTGCGTGCCGTCGGGCGTTACGACGGTGGAGAAACGCGCGGTGCAGGAAGCGGCGGAACAGGCGGGCGCACGGCGTACGCATCTGATCGAGGAACCAATGGCAGCCGCGATTGGAGCGGGGCTGCCGGTGGACGAGGCGACGGGCTCGATCATCGTCGATATCGGCGGCGGCACGACAGACGTGGCGGTCATCAGTCTCGGCGGCATCGTGCTTTCGTCGAGTCTGCGCGTGGCGGGCGATAAATTCGACGAGGCGGTCATCGCCTATATGCGCAAGAAGTTCAATGTGTTGATTGGCGAGCGCACGGCGGAAGATGTGAAAATGCAGGTCGGCGCGGCATATCCGGAAGCGCGGAATCTGCAGATGGAAGTCAAAGGCCGCGACCTTTACACGGGTCTCCCGAAGGGCGTCACGGTGACGACTGCGCAGATCGCCGAAGCGCTGGAAGGGCCGGTTTCGGCAATCGTAGAGTGTGTGAAAAAGGTGCTGGAAGATACGCCGCCGGAGCTTTCGGCGGATATCATAGACCACGGTATCGTCATGACGGGCGGCGGCTCGATGCTGTACGGGCTCGACGCATGGCTTCGTCATCAGACGGGGATCCCGGCGATGCTGGCGGACGATCCGTTGTCCTGTGTGGCGATCGGCACAGGCAAGGCGCTGGAGTTTGCCGAGCGCTTCGCGGACGGGCAGGATATGGACAGTACATTCTCAAAGAAGAAATAAAATCTATGGGGTGAAGACTTATGTGGCGTGGACTTTATACGGCAGCGGCAGGCATGATAACGCAGGACAACCGCACGTCGGTCATCGCGAACAATCTCGCGAACGCGAACACGACGGGCTATAAGCGCGACCGCGCAATCGACGCGGAGTTTCATCCGATGCTGATTCGGCGCATCAACGACGATATGCCGATCAAGGTGACGGATTTCAAGGGATTCTCCCTTGACCACCGTCCGCCTGTGGTGGGAACGCTGGGCCTCGGTTCGTTCACGTCGGAGGTCGCGACGGATCATGCGCCGGGCAATTTCATGACGACGGGCAATCCGCTGGATCTCGCCATCAGCGGCGAAGGCTTCTTTGTCATCGACACGCCGCAGGGCCTCCGCTATACGCGAAACGGTAATTTTTACCGCGCGACGAACGGCGATCTCGTGACTTCCAACGGGCAGGCCGTGCTTTCGCGGCAGGGGCGTCCGATCAATATCCCCGAGGACGCGGAAC
Source organism: Schwartzia sp. (in: firmicutes) (assembly GCA_017619685.1). Classification (GTDB taxonomy): domain Bacteria; phylum Bacillota; class Negativicutes; order Selenomonadales; family Selenomonadaceae; genus RUG12372. The sequence goes on along the minus strand of JAFZRW010000019.1, from coordinate 1,534 downwards.
GGATCATCGTGACGGCGCAGGGCGGCATTTACGCCGACGGTATGCAGGTCGACGATCTGGGATTCGTGGAGTTCGGGCCGGACAGACGCGCGGTCCTGAAGCAGGGAGACAGCCTGTTTTATCCGCAGGAGGGCGCTCAGCCCCAGCCGGCGACGGGCTCGATCGAGCAGGGCGTATTGGAGCGCTCCAACTCGAACGTCGTCAACGAGATGGTGGAGCTCATCAACAATTACCGCATTTACGAGGCAAATTCGCGGGCGGTCACGACGCAGGATCAGATGCTCGACCATTCAGTGAACGAAGTCGGCAGACTGTAAGCGTCCTTCTCGGCAAGGTATTTTGCCCTAATTTTTCTCACGGGGTTAAGATTTTCAGATGAATTTCCGATATATTGGACAGAGATAAGTTTGACCATTTTTACAAAGGATTGAAAATAATCATCACTGGACGGTTACACAGATTGGAGCGATGACTTATGATGCGAGCCCTTTGGTCTGCGGCGTCGGGCATGAAGACGCAGCAGGACAATATGGACACGGTGGCGCACAACCTTTCTAACGTCAATACTTTCGGCGCGAAAAAGGTGCGCGCGGAGTTCCACGACCTTTTGTACCAGACGCTTCGTCCGGCAGGCGCGGAGAGCGGACCGGATTCGCAGTATCCGACCGGTCTTCAGATTGGTCTTGGCGACCGCCTCGCGGCGACGCAGCGTATCTTTACGCAGGGTAATTTGCAGTCCACCGGCCATCCGCTGGACGTGGCGATTGAAGGCGACGGCTTTTTCCGTATCGAGATGCCGGACGGGACGATCGGGTATACGCGCGACGGCTCTTTCAAGCGCGACGCGAACAACCGTCTTGTGACGACCGACGGCTACCCGCTGGCCGACAATATCACGTTTGACGAAGCCGTGCCGAACGACGGCATCACGATCTCGGGCGACGGGCGCGTTTCGCAGATCATCAATAACGTGCAGGAGCAGGTCGGCCAGATTACGCTGACGAGGTTTGTCAATCCCGCCGGCTTGATTTCCCGCGGCCACAATCTGCTGTTTGAATCCGACGCGTCGGGCGGCCCGATCGAGGGCAATCCCGGCGAAGAGGGACGCGGGACGCTGGTGCAGTCCGTTATCGAAATGTCGAATATCCAGGTCGTCGAGGAAATGGTCAATATGATCGTGGCGCAGCGTTCCTATGAGTCGAACGCGAAAGCCATCACGACTTCGGATTCGATGCTTGAGATTGCCAACGGCTTGAAGCGGTAATATGCGTCGGCTGTGCGTTCTTCTTGCGGCGCTTTGCCTCCTGGCAGTCGCGTCGGTCGCCTGCGCCTATGGCAAGACGGCTGAGGATATTTATCCGCAGGAGGTTTCTCTCGATGAGATGGAGCGGCAGGCTGTCGCTTTGATCGACGAGACGATAAAGAAGTCGGGAGATACCCGCCGCTATAAGGTGGAAAAGGCGTCCATGCCGCGCATCCTGCGCGCGCCGGAGGGCGAGGTCAGTTTTGTGACGTCGCTTCCCTACGGCGTGCG
>JAFZRW010000153.1 GCA_017619685.1 Schwartzia sp. (in: firmicutes) | reverse complement strand
GCGACGGTCAACGGCGGTACGCAAAATATCAACAGCGGCGGCACGGTGACGAGCGCGACGGTCAACGCGGGCGTGCAGACGATTGCGTCGGGCGCTGAGGTGACGAGCGCGACGGTCAAGGGTGGCACGCAGATTCTTTCTTCGGGCGTGTCCATCGACGGCGACCAGACGGTCCTGCGGGGGGCCGTGGCCTCCGGCGGCACGATTACCAGTACGACCAGCAAGCATACGCAGCATGTCTATGGAACGGCTCAAGGCGCGACGATAAACAACGGCGGCGTCCAGCACGTTTACGGCGGCGGTTATGCTACCGGTACGACGATAAACGACGGCGGCACGCTGATGGTGGACGACAACGGAACCGCGCAGGTGGCGCAGATAAACGGAAACGACGCCCTCGTGAAGCTCCTCGACCTCGGCGGCGCGACGGTCATTTTCGGCGACGGGGTGAATACCGTTCCGAACCTCTACGCGAGAGGCGACAACGTCCGGCTTCGGACGGCGGGCGATACCGCCGTGGGCAGGACGCTCACTGTCACGAACTTGGACGGCTACGCGGATTTCTATGTCAACACCGATCTCGCGAACAATACCGCCGATAAAGTCGTCATCACGAATGCGGCAAACGCGGATAAGGCGAACACGATCCGCATCAATTACGATAAAACCTTGGCGGCGAAGGGCACGGTGGCGGCGACGAATACGCAAGTCGCGACCGCGCCGGACGGCGTGACCTTTGTGGGTGGGAAGAGCACCATCGGCGGCCTTTCCTATCTGCCGACGGTTACGCAGGACGCTGACACTGCGACCCAGTGGAACATCACGGGCGTCGAGAGCCTTGGGGCCAGCGACGCCAGCCACCATACATTGATGGGCATGACGGCGGCCACGGCGGCGCTTGCCGCGGGCAACGCCTTTATCGGCGAAGCGACGAAGGGCCTTTCGATGGCGTCGAACGTCGGCGCGGACGGCATAGCGACCTTTGCGAAGCTTGGCGGCGGCTCGGTTCGTCAGGAGACGGGCAGTCATGTGGACGTTCGCACCTGGAACGCGATTCTCGCCCTCGGGCACAAGAACGAGCAGGCGAAATCGACTTTCGAGTACGGCGCGTTCTTCGAGTACGGCAGCGGCAACTACACGACCCACGAGGAAAACACGCTGCGCGGCGACGGCAGTTTGCGCTATACGGGCGGCGGCCTCCTCGCGAAATGGACGAACGACCACGGGCTTTATGTGGAAGGAAGCTTCCGGGCCGGCAGCGTCAGGGACGACGCGTCGAACGTGCTGCACGACGACGCCAACACATACAGCTACAAGACGAACGCGGGCTATATCGGCGCGCATATCGGCGTGGGCAAGGAGTTCACGCTGGTGGACGGCAACACGCTGGACGTTTACGGCAAGTATTACCACAGCCGCAGGAACGGCGTTTCCTTCAACGCGGGCGGCAACGCCTACGATCTCGACGCGGTGACGAGCCGCGTGCTGTCCGTGGGCGCGCGCTATACGATGAAGCGGGAGAAGTGGAATTTCTACGGCGGGCTGGCCTATGAGTACGAGTTCGGCGGCTTGGCGACGGGAACGGTGGACGGCAACGCGATCCGCAGCGCGGACGTCGGCGGCGGCAGCTTCCGTGCGGAGATCGGCGCGACGATGCAGCCGGACAAGGATTCGCCGTGGCAGCTCGACCTGAACCTCGCGGGATTTGCAGGGAAGAAGGAAGGCTTCTCCGGCGGCGTAAGCGTGGCGTTCTTGTTCTGAGTGTGTGAACTCCCCCCGGCACGCCTTCGGGGGAGGCAGACCCCTCCGTCATCCCTTCGGGCTGACACCTCCCCTTTCAGGGGAGGCAGACCCCTCCGGCGCTTCGCGCCACCTCCCCTTTCAGGGGAGGCAGACCCCTCCGGCGCTTCGCGCCACGTTCGGGGAGTCCACTGGACTCCCGCGCAGAGCGTTCCCTTTCAGGGGAGGTAGATAAGACGTGGTTCCCTTGCCCTCCCTGAAAGGGAGGGGGGACCGCGAAGCGGTGGGAGGGTTACACGCCAGCAAAAAAATCCTGCCCGGCAGGTGAAGTCCTGTGGGCAGGATTTGTATTGCTTACCTATTTGCAGGCAGTTGCAAATTTTGTTTCATTATGGACACGGTGCATTTTTGCTAATTGCTCGTTCGTCAACGGAGGAATGTCGTCATAGTTGATTGGTCGTTTCATCGCATCCGCCAATTCTTGTTTCTCTGCTTCGGTCAGCGGCGGAAGCGTCTTTGGCAAGCGAACTCTAATCAAATTGCTCATAGTATTTCATCCTTTCTTTTTTATCCGCAGGTCGCGCTGAAATAATCCGGATAGCTTCATCCCTGTCTGTATGAACAACGACCAAAACACCGTTCACATAGCCGAGGGAAATGTATCTGTCCTCCGCTTCGCTGTGAGATTCATCGTATTCTTCCAAACGGTTTTCGTCATAGAAAACACGTAATGCAAGTTCAAAGCGAATCCCATGTTTTCGCATGTTGAGTTCATTTTTTTCTTCATCCCACTCAAACAGGATTCCTCCGATATCCTTCTTTACGACCAAAATTTCACCCTCAGCATAGTTCTTTTCTGTATTCATCATATCTTTTTCTTTATTAACTGTCAATGGAGGTATTACTAAGCATGAGCCCTAGAAGCATATATTTCGGAGCGGGCTGCGTGAATACGACGAAGGCCGGCTGGGGCATCGGCGCGACGATGCAGCCGGACAAGGATTCGCCGTGGCAGCTCGATTTGAACCTCGCGGGCTTTGCAGGGAAGAAGGAAGGCTTCTCCGGCGGCGTAAGTGTGGCGTGGATGTTCTGAGTGTGTAACTTAGCCTTCCCCTTGAGGGGAAGGTGGCGCGCGAAGCGCGACGGATGAGGTGGAAAGCAGTGAATCAAGAACACAATGCAGTTTTGACTGCCAACGCACAAACTTTGCGAAACAATATGACAAAAGAGGAACGCAGATTGTGGTATGACTGTTTAAAGAAACTGCCTGTTACTGTAAATCGTCAGAAAGTATTCGGCAAGTTCATTCTTGATTTTTATTGTGCCAGCGCAAAAGTCGCGATTGAGGTGGATGGCACCCAGCATTACGAAGATGAAGGTCGAGAAAAAGACAAAGAACGCGATACATATTTGAATGAACGTGGAATTACAGTCCTTCGATACTCCAATCGTGATGTGAACATGCGATTCAGAGACGTATGCGAAGATATAGAGCGTCATCTTATTCAGAACACCTCATCCGTCATGCCTTCGGCATGACACCTTCCCCTCAAGGGGAAGGCTAGAGGTTCGCATGCTCCCTCAAGGAGAAGGCTAGGGGAGTGCGAACGCATATTTTCAGGGGGAAGGCTAGAGTTCGAGGCGTCTTCGTGGCGTTGAAAGACAGCGTGAGTTCCATACGATTCCCTCTTGTCGAATCAGCTTGTTTTCTATATTATATATGTGTAAGCCTGTACCATGTCGATTTGAGGGCATGCCGAACCGCAAAGCCCTCGGAAAAGAGCTGACGCTGGCATTGGCCGTTACGCTTTAACATCTCAAATCAAACAAAAGGAGCGAACATTAACTCATGGCAAACGAAGAGAACAAGGAAACAACGGAAAACACGGAACAGGAAGCGCCGAAGGAGAAGGAGTTTTCCAAGCGCGTGACCCAGCTCATCGCGCTGTCGGCGCTGGTGCTGGCGATATGCGCGACCTTTTCCTCGCTGAAGGCGGGCGCTTTCAGCAGCAAAGCGATCCTCGCGCAAAACGCCGCTTCCAACGGCTGGGCGTACTACCAGGCGAAGAGCCTGAAGGAAAACACTTTCAAGGTGCAGATC
>JAFZRW010000152.1 GCA_017619685.1 Schwartzia sp. (in: firmicutes) | reverse complement strand
CTTGCCGTTTTCGTCGCTTTTCCGCATGGCAGCGGCCAGATGGTCGTAAACCAGCGGATTTTTTTCTGTCAGTTCGGCGAGGAGACGCTTGACCGTCTCCCGTTTTGTTTTTCCGTCGATAGGGCAGGGGGACTTGACGGGCGTCACGCCATGGTACTGGACGGCTTCGACGGTTTCCGCTTCCCGCAGATAGATAAGTGGGCGAATCACGGTCAGATCGCTTCGGTCGAGGTATGTTTTCGGCTGGAACGTGCCGATCTGCCCCGAATACAGGAGATTCAGCAGCAGCGTTTCCACGGCGTCGTCGTTGTGGTGCGCATAGGCGACTTTGTTGCAGCCATGTTCTTTCGCGTAGCGGTTGATGGCGCCGCGCCGGAAAAAGGCGCAGGTAAAGCAGGGCGCGTTTTTCGGCTCGCTTCGTATGACTCCGGCGATATCGACGTCATGGATTTCGTGCGGAATGTCAAGCGAAGCGCAGAAGCGGGACAGGCTTTCCGTGTCGAAGGCGGCGTCGAACATCGGGTTGATGGTCAGCGCGGAGAGCGAGAACTTGTTTTTTGTTCGTTCGCGCAGCATCGCGAGGGCGTAAGTCAGAAGCAGGCTGTCCTTGCCGCCGGAAAGCCCGATCAAGATATGGTCGCCGCGCTCGATCATCTCAAATTCGACGACGGCGCGTGTGATTTTGCTGAAATAGACCTGCGGGAGACGGAATTTCATAAAAGCACTTCCTTTTTGTAATCGCTTTATTATAACGCATGTGGTAGAAAAGTTGTTAGTTGCTAGTTGAAAAAGTTATGTTATAATAGATAAGTGTAAAAAAATGAATCGACGGGCAGAAAATATTATTATTTTTTGCTTTGCCATTGTGTTAAGGGTTGGTTGCGTTGGGGAAGGAACTGCGTGGAGGCTACACGACAGGGGCCTGTATGGCGGCCGGAGTCAAGGCCGCGCTTTTGTATCGCGCAGGCGAATACTGTGAGCGGCTGACGCTTATCGCGTTGGACGGCACGCCGCTTGAGATTCCGGTCAAGGACGTTCGGGAAACGCCGGACGGGATTCGCGCGGAGATCGTGAAGGACGCGGGAGACGATCCGGATATCACGAACGGCGCGTCGGTGTTTACAACGGTGCGGGATTTGTCGCCGGGCAGCGGCGTCGTTTTTTGTGCGGGCGAGGGTATCGGAACGGTGACAAAGGCGGGGCTTTCCGTTCCCGTCGGTAGTCCGGCCATCAATCCGGGGCCGCGCCGCCTGACGGAGAACGTCGTGCATGAACTTTTGGGCGACGACGCAGCGCTCGAAGTCACGGTTTCGATTCCTGCGGGCACGGCGCTCGCGCAAAAGACCCTGAATCCTATCTTGGGCGTTGTCGGGGGCATTTCCGTCATCGGCACTACGGGCGTTTTGCGTCCGATGTCGGAGGAAGGCTTCAAGAATTCCCTGCTTCCGCAGATCGACGTCGCGAAAGCGGCGGGCTATGATATGCAGATTTTCGTACCCGGCAAGATTGGCGAGAATATCGCTGTGAAGTTTGGGCTTCCCCAAGAGGCGATCGTACAGACGAGCAATTTCATCGGCTTCATGCTGGACGCGGCGGCGGAGCGCAAGCTCAAACGAGTCCTGCTTTTCGGTCATCTCGGTAAGCTGGCCAAGGTGGCGGCGGGCGTCTTTCATACGCATAACCGCGTCGGCGACGGACGGCTGGAGGCGATGGCGGCTTACGCGGCGGCGGAAGGATTGCCGCAGGAAGGCGTCCGGCGTATCCTCGCGGCGACGACCACCGAGGACGCGATGCCGGTGATTACAGAATACGGCTTGATGAAAGTTTATGATATATTGGCGGAGCGCGCGTCGCTCCGGTCTGAGCGCCATGTGTTCGGCGAGCTTACAGTCGGCACGGTGATGGTGACGTTGAAAGGCGAGCTTCTCGGCATGGACGACCATGCGCGGGAGATAGGAAGGGATTTTCATTGGAACATAGAGTGATCGTGGCGGGCATCGGGCCGGGACACCCCGACTATGTTTTGCCCGCCGCGCTCCGTGCGATTCGCGAGGCGAAGGTGCTGGTCGGCGGAAGCCGCGCGCTTTCGGATTTCGCGCGCGAGGGGCAGCGGACCATGACGATTCGCGGCGATATTCCGGCGGTGCTTTCGTTTATTCGCGAGGCGCTTGCCGACAGCGACGTCGTCGTGATGGTCTCCGGCGATCCCGGCTATTTTTCGCTGCTCGACGCTTTGCGGCGGGATTTCGACGAGAAGTGCCTTACTGTGATTCCCGGGATCAGTTCCGTACAGTTCGCTTTTGCGCGGCTCGCGCTTCCGTGGCACGACGCGAGCCTTTTGAGCTTCCATGGCAGGCGGCCCTCGGATGACGAGCTCGCCTACGCGCCGGGGCGCGTGATCGGTATGCTGACCGACGGGAAGAACAGCTCCCGAACGATTCCGAAGCTCCTGATGGATATGGGCTGGCCGAAAGACGCGAAAGCGGCGATCTGCGCGCGCCTTTCCTATGAAGACGAGAGCATCGTCAGGACGACGCTGGCCGGGGCGGCGGAGGAAAAAGAAGAGACGCACTGCGTACTGGTGGTGATGGGTTGATGACCGGACTGGGAATCGAGGACGAAGCGTTTATCCGCGGCAAGGTTCCGATGACAAAGCAGGAGATTCGTGTGCTGACGATGGTCAAGGCACGGATTTCGCCGACGGACGTTGTCTGGGACGTGGGCGCGGGAACCGGCTCGATGTCGGTGGAAGCGGCCCGTCTTGCGCCGCAGGGCCATGTTTACGCGATAGAGCGGAACGCGGAGGGCGTTTCTCTCATTGAGAAGAATAAGGAGAAATTTGGCGTCGGGAATTTGACGGTCGTCGAGGGAGACGCGCCGGACGCGCTGAAAGATTTGCCGGATTGCGACGCTGCCATTATCGGCGGCAGCGGCAGCCGTCTTTCCGATATACTCGACGAGATTTCCTCCCGACTGAAGACAGGCGGCCGCGTCGTGATGAACTGCATCACGGTTCAGACGTTGGCGGCGTCGCTTTCGTATATGCGCGCACACGAAACGGATTTTTCCTATGAGGCGATACAGGTGCAGATCAACCGCTTGCAGGCGGTGGGAGCCTACGATATGGCGAAAGCGATCAATCCGATCTATATTGTGACGGCAGAAAAGAAATAAGCCATATAATTTAGGAATAAATATAGGGGGACAATAAGTAATGCAGGTATTCATTGTCGGCGCGGGGCCCGGAGATCCCGAACTTATCACAGTCAAAGGGCAGCGGCTTTTGCGGGAGGCGGACGTGATTATTTACGCGGGTTCGCTGGTTAATCCCGACGTGCTGAAGGTCGCCAAAGAAGGCGCGGATATTTACAATTCCGCCACGATGACGCTCTCGGAGGTCATCGAGAAAATCACCGAATCCGTGAAACAGGGGAAAATGGTGGTGCGCCTGCATACCGGCGATCCG
>JAFZRW010000004.1 GCA_017619685.1 Schwartzia sp. (in: firmicutes) | reverse complement strand
CGGGAAGAAGCGCCGGACGCGGTGCTGATCGCGGGCGACGTATACGACAAGAGCGCGCCGTCGGCGGAAGTGGTGCGCCTTTTTGACGACTTCCTTTCAGGGCTCGTGGCGGACGGGCAAAAGACGTTTGTCATCAGCGGCAATCACGATTCGGCGGTGCGGGTGGCTTACGGCGGGCGCATCATGCAGAGAAGCGGCGTTTACCTTTCCGCGCCTGCTTACGACGGCGACGTCCGTCCTGTGACGCTTACGGACGCGCACGGCCCCGTCGATATTTTCCTGCTGCCTTTCATCAAGCCGACGCATGTGGCGCTGGCATTTCCGGACGAGAAAGTCGAAAGCTATACGGACGCGCTGCGCGTCGCAGTCGGGCATTTGCCGATGGAAGAGAAGCGGCGCAGCGTGCTGGTGGCCCATCAGTTCGTGACGGGCGCGATGCGTTCGGACTCGGAGGAGGTATCCGTGGGCGGCTTGGACAATGTGGACGTTTCGGTCTTCGCGCCCTTTTCTTACGTCGCGCTCGGCCATATTCACCGGCCTCAGAATATTGGATCGCCTCGCGTGCGTTATTCAGGGACGCCGCTCAAATATTCCTTTTCCGAGGCGGACGACGAAAAGTCGATCACGATCGCGGAGCTTGACGCGCAGGGAGAAGTCAACCTGCGCATGCTTCCGCTGAAGCCCCTCCATGAATTGCGGGAACTCAAAAACACATATAATGAACTGATGAAGAAGGAAAATTACAAGGGCACGGCGACGGACGATTATCTGCATATCACGCTGACGGACGAGGAGGACGTGCCGGACGCGATGCGGAAGCTGAAAACCGTCTATCCGAACGTTCTGCATCTCGACTACGACAATACGCGGACGAAAAGCGGTGCCGCCGTCTTCGACGCTCCGGCGGCGGAAGTGAAAACGCCGCTGGAACTGACGGGGGAATTTTACGCGCTGCAAAACGGACAGCCGATGAACGAGAACCAGTCCGAATATTTGGGGCAGCTGATCGAGAAAGTGTGGGAGGACGAAGCATGAGACCGCTGACGTTGACGATGACAGGCTTCGGCCCTTACGCGGAAAAAACGACCGTCGACTTTTCGCGGCTGGGCGATCGGGGCCTCTATTTGATCACGGGGGATACGGGCGCGGGCAAGACGACGCTTTTCGACGCCGTGGTGTACGCGCTGTACGGCGTGACGAGCGGCGGTATGCGAACGGCCTCCATGCTCCGCTCGAAATATGCGGCGGCGGCAACTCCAACGGAGACGGAGCTTCGCTTTTCGCTGAAGGGAAAAGAATATACCGTGAAAAGAAGTCCCGAATACGAGCGGCCGAAACTGCGCGGCGTGGGCATGACGACGTCGGCCGCTTCCGCGGAACTGCGCCTGCCGGACGGGAGCGTCGTGACGAAGACGCAGGACGTCACGAGACACGTGGAGGAACTTTTAGGGCTGGACGCGGCGCAGTTCATGCAAATCGCGATGATCGCCCAGGGACAGTTTTTGCGTCTCTTGCTCGCGAAGACGGAAGAGCGGCAGAAGATTTTCCGCAGCATTTTCCATACGGAGCGGTTTGAGCGACTGGCGGCGGCGGTAAATCGAGACGCCAACGACGCGGAACGGGAATGCGAGCGCGTGCGCGATAAAGCGCAGGTCTTGCTGGCAGCTATCGAGTATGCAAAGGACGCGCCGCAGACGGAGAAGGCGCGGGAGCTTTTGCCGGAGAACGCGATCGCGCTCCTGGAGTCGCTGATCGAGGTCGACGAAGGGGAAGGCGCACGAGGCGACGAGGCGTTGAAAAAACTTGACGACGCAATCAGCGCTCTCAATGAGCGATTGGGACGCGCGGATGAGATCGGCAAGGCGAAGGTAGCGCTGAAAGCTGCAAAGACGGAAGCGGAGCGCCAAAAGCCCGTGTTGGAGGCGGCGAAAGCGGCGGCGGAAAAAGCGGCGACCCAGGCGGAAGCCGCGGAGAATCTTGCGCGGGAGGAAGCGCAGCTCGAGAAGGAACTTCCCGACTACGACGCGGCGGAGGTAAAACGAAAAGAAGCTCTGCGCCATGCGGAGGCGGCGAAAAAAGCCGTCGAGGATGAGAACAAGGCGAAAAAGGAAAAGGAGACCGTAAGCGCGCACTTAGCGATGGAAAAGGAGGAACTGCAAACCCTCGCTCACGCGGGGGAAGAACGGGAAAAGCTCGTCGCCGAGAAAAAAGAGATCCTTCGGCGGCGCGAAGAGATCGGCGCGCTGTCGGAGGAGATGAAGAAATACGAGGCGCTGTATAAGCAACTCGACGGTGTTCATAAGGAATTGATCACGCGCACGGAGACTTGGCGCGAAAAAGAGACGGAGTATTACGCGGCGGAGGGGGCGTTTTTCGCGGCGCAGGCGGGCTATATCGCGGAAAAGTTGCAGCCGGACGAGCCTTGTCCCGTTTGCGGCGCGACCGAGCATCCGCGGCCGGCGAAGCTTTCCGGCGACGCGCCCGACGAAAAGAAAGTGCGCGCGCTGCAGGAGGAGTGGAACGCGGCGCAGACGGCGGCCATGCAGCTTCGCGGGCGGTTCGAGCAGGGGAAAGAAGAATTCGGCAAGCGCAAAGAGGAGCTTTTGCAGTCCATCCAGGCGCATCTTGGCGACTATACGACGGCCGAGGCCAGGGAACGTCTGCCAAAGGCCGTCGCCGAGATAGACGAGCAAGCCGCCGACGTTGAAAAACGCCTGCGGGCAAAGGAACAGGAGACAAAGAGAAAAGCCGAGCTGGAGGGAAAAGTTCCGCAGGACGAGCAAGCTGCCGCAGCGGTCGAAGGCCTCATCGCGGACGCGGGCGTGAGGCGCGCTTCCGCGGAGACGGCTCGGGAGGCGGCGGAAACGGCGTGGAAAGAGCTTTCCGCGAAGCTGCGTTTCCCGGACAAGGAGGCGGCGGAGGCGCGCAGGAAAGCTCTGCGCGACGAATACGAAAAACGGCAGGGCGAAAAGAAACGTACGGAAGAAGCCATGCGGCAGGAAGAGAAAAAAGCGCAGGAATTGGAGGGACGCGTCAAGACCCTCGAGCAAAGGATCGCGGACGCGCCGCAGGAGGATCTCGACGCGCTCCGCGCCGAGAAGACGGCGAGGACAGGCGACCGGACGGGCCTCATCAACCTGCAGAAGGACTTGCACAAGCGGCTGGAAAACAACCGCAAGACGCTGGACGGTTTGCGAAAAGCTGCAGACGAACTGAAAAAACAGGAAGCGCGCTACGGGTGGCTCAAGGCGCTCGCCGACACGGTGATGGGGAAAATCGGCGCGAAGGAAAGGATCATGCTCGAAACCTACGTGCAGATGCGTTATTTTGAGCGTATCGTCGAACGTGCGAATCTGCGGCTGCTGGTCATGTCCGGCGGCCAGTACGAGCTTCGCCGGCGCGTCGAGGCGACGACGAAAAAGAGTTTGAGCGGCCTCGAACTGGACGTCGTCGATCATTACAACGGCTCGGTGCGCGGCGTCGAGACCTTGTCCGGCGGCGAATCATTCAAGGCTTCGCTTTCGCTGGCGCTGGGCCTCGCCGACGAGATTCAGTCTTCGGCGGGCGGCGTCGAGCTTGATACATTGTTCGTGGACGAGGGCTTCGGTTCTCTCGACGACGAATCTTTGGAGCAGGCGATGCGGGCTCT
>JAFZRW010000151.1 GCA_017619685.1 Schwartzia sp. (in: firmicutes) | reverse complement strand
GTCAGCGAGGACTATGTCGCCGGACTGGCGCGGCTGTTGGAGGAGCAGGGCATTATCGAATACAACGGCTACCACAGGAAAAACAACGTGCATCGCTACGGCTATTCGCTCTATGTGACATACGTCTCCAAGGAAAGACTGAGCATCCAGGCCGAAGGCGACGCGGCGAATACCTGCGTTTTCGACCTCGTGCCGCTTTTGGATTACGCGGCGAAGCAACCTCTGCCGAGAAAATAAAGGAACAAAAAAAAGAAAGCTGCCGCGCGGAAAAATCTGTGCGGCAGCTTTCTTTTGCCCGTTTCACCGGAATATGCCTTCAACGGTTTTACCAAGGCTGCGGCGTCATCGGCGTTACGACGCCGAAGCGGTATCCGCTTTCCCGCAGGACGCGGATGATTTCCGGCAACGCCCTGGCCGTTTCCTCATGGCCGGAAGAACAGTGCATCAGGATAATCGCGCTTTCTTTTCCGCCGGAGGTTTGGGAACTGATGTTGTCGATGAAGTCCTGCGCCGTCGGATTGTCGGGCGCCGTGTCGGCGGAGCTCACGTTCCAGTCGTGTTCGGCGTAGCCGTTTTCCTTGAGGCAGGCCTCATACTCGGAAGTGAAGTGGCTGAAGGTGCCGCCGGGGGCGCGCAGGATCAGCGGGCGGAAGCCCAAAATATCATGGAGGATTTCGTCCGTTTGCTCCATCTCATAGAGAAAAGCGTCGGGGGACGTATAGAGCCTGTCGTAATCGTGGTCGTAGCTGTGGTTGCCGACGGCGTGCCCCTCGGCGACCATGCGGCGGATGGTATCGGGATAGGCGGCGGCATGGAGCCCCGTGACATAGAAGGTCGCCTTGACCTTGTTCGCCGCCAAGATGTCGAGGATGACCGGCGTCACTTCGTCGTCCGGGCCGTCGTCGAAGGTCAGGTAAGCCGTCTTGCCGCTGCAATACGGCGCAAGCGCCGGCAAAACGACGGGCAGGCCGAGGCTGGTCCGCTCGGACAGCGTATGCGCGTCGTAAACCGGATGCACGGCGTCCGAAAGCTGCAAATTGGAAAAGTCGTCCGCCGCAATCACATAAGGGAGGGCGGGCTTCTGCGGATTTGCGTCCGCAGGCGGCTTTGCCGTTCCCTGCGTTTGCGTCTTGCCGTCGGCGGAAGGATTCGCTGTCTCCTGTTTTGACGTTTTTGCGTCGGCGGCAGGCTTCGCCGGTTCCTGCTTCGGTGTCTTTCCGTCCGTGGCGGGAACTGTTGTTTCCTGCTTGGCTTCCGTTTTTTCGGAGGCGGGGGCCTTGTCCCCGGAAGAGACTTGCGTGCAGCCGGTAAAAATCAGCGCAAGGACGCAGAAAAGCGCGATACAGAACCGTTTGGAAATCATAGCGGCAACTCCTTGTTTTTATTGAAGAAACTCCCATAAAAGCGTTTGCCTTATGGGAGTTTCTCGTTGCTTCGTTATTCGTTTTTCGTGTCCATGACCGCCAGCGACGCGACGCGGTCGCCTTCCTCGGTCTTCATCAGCGTTACGCCCTGCGTGTTGCGGCTGATCAGGGAGATTTCGCCGACGCTGGTGCGGATGACGATGCCGTCGGTGGTAATCAGCATCAGCTCCTGGTCGGGGCGGGCGACCTTCAAACCGACGACGGCGCCGGTCTTGTCCGTGACCTTCATGTTGATGATGCCCTTGCCGCCGCGCTGGGTGACGCGATATTCCTCGGCCCTCGTGCGCTTGCCGTAGCCCTGCTCGGTGACGGTCAATATTTCGCTGTCCGCCGACAGCTTGTCCATGCCGACGACCTCGTCCATGTCGTGGAGCCGGACCCCGGTGACGCCGCGAGTCTGACGGCTCAGCGGGCGCACGTCGCTTTCCTTGAACACGATGGCCTTTCCGTCCCTCGTGCCGAGGATGATATGGCTCTCGCCGTCGGTGAAGCGGACGCCGATCAGGTCGTCGTCTTCGTCAAGGTTGATGGCGATGAGGCCGCCCTTGCGCGCGGTGTCATATTCCTTGACGACGGTTTTCTTGACGACGCCCTTCTTGGTGGCCATGAAGAGGAACCGGTCCTCGCGGAATTCGCGGAGAGGGATGACCGCCGTGATGGTTTCGCCCGAGGACAGGGGCAGCAGATTGACGATGGCGGTGCCCTTCGCCTGCCGCGCCGACTCGGGAATGTCGTAGCCCTTCAGCCGATAGACGAGGCCGCGGCTCGTGAAGAACAGAATCGTGTGGTGCGTCGTCGTAATCAAAAGATTCTCGACGAAGTCCGTCTCCTTCGTGCCCATGCCCGTGACGCCGCGCCCGCCGCGCTTCTGCGTGCGGTAGGTGGCCAGCGGGATGCGCTTGACGTAGCCGCCGTGGGTCAGCGTGATCACCACGTCTTCCTCGGCGATCAGGTCCTCCACATTCATCTGCGTGGTGTCGATGGTGATGCGCGAACGGCGGTCGTCGCCGTATTTGTCCCGGACTTCCTTCAGCTCGTCCTTGATGATGCCGAAAATCTTGCTTTCGTCGGCCAAAACGCCCTTCAAGTATTCGATGGTTTTCAAGACCTCTTTGTACTCTTCTTCGATCTTTTCCCGTTCAAGGCCGGTCAAGCGCTGGAGGCGAAGGTCGAGAATGGCCTGCGCCTGCTTTTCCGTCAACGAGAAACCGGTCATCAAGGCTTCGCGGGCAATGTCGGCAGTGCGGCTCTCGCGGATGGTGGTGATGACCGCGTCGAGGTGGTCGAGGGCGATGTTCAAGCCCTCCAAGATGTGGGCGCGGGCTTCGGCTTTCGCAAGCTCGTATTGGGTGCGCCGCGTGATGACGTCTTTCTGGTGCGCGATATAATAATGAAGAACTTCCTTCAAATTCAGCACGCGGGGGCGGCCGTCCACGAGAGCCAGCATGATGACGCCGAAGCTGTCCTGCATCTGCGTGTGCTTGAAAAGCTGGTTCAAGATGACGTTGGCGTTGGCGTCCCGGCGCAGCTCGACCACGATACGCATGCCGCTGCGGTCGGACTCGTCGCGCAGAGCCGTCACGCCGTCCACGACTTTGTCCCTCGCCAGCTCGGCGATGCGCTCGACAAGCTTAGCCTTGTTGACCTGATAGGGAAGCTCGGTGACGATGATTTGGCTCTTGCCGTTGGACATCGTCTCGATATGGGCGTCGGCCCGCATCTGGATCACGCCGCGGCCGGTGCGGTAGGCGCTCTTGATGCCCTCGGTGCCCATGATAAGGCCGCCCGTCGGGAAATCCGGCCCCTTGACGACGGTCATCAATTCCTCCACTGTCGCTTCGGGATTGTCGATCAGCATCAGCGTGCCGTCGATGACCTCGCGCATATTGTGGGGCGGAATGTTCGTCGCCATGCCGACGGCGATTCCCGAAGTGCCGTTGACTAAGAGCTGCGGGAATTTCGCCGGAAGCACCGACGGCTCCTTCAGCGATTCGTCGTAGTTCGGGACGAAGTCCACCGTTTCCTTGTCGATGTCCTGCAGCATCAGCTCCGAGATTTTCGACATGCGGACCTCGGTGTAACGCATGGCCGCCGCCGGGTCGCCGTCCACGGAGCCGAAGTTGCCGTGGCCGTCGGCCAAGAGATAGCGCATCGAGAAATCCTGCGCCATGCGGACGATTGCGTCGTAAACCGAGCTGTCGCCGTGGGGGTGGTATTTACCTAAAACTTCGCCGACGATACGCGCCGACTTCTT
>JAFZRW010000150.1 GCA_017619685.1 Schwartzia sp. (in: firmicutes) | reverse complement strand
GTATCTTACGAAGGAACCAACGGTCGATTTTCGTGATGTCATAGACCTCATCGACTGTGGCGACGCCGCGCCGGAACGCTTCCGCAATCACAAACAGACGCTGGTCGTTGATTTTTTTGATCTCTTTCTTTACGCGCTCGTCGTCCCATGTATCGAGGGCCGAGATATGCAGACGATTCACGCCGATCTCTAGCGAGCGCACCGCTTTCAGGAGCGCCGCCTCAAACTTCCTGTCGATGGACATGACCTCGCCGGTGGCCTTCATCTGCGTGCCAATCGTGTGATCCGCATAGATGAACTTGTCGAAGGGCCAGCGCGGGAACTTCACGACACAATAGTCAATCGAAGGCTCGAAGCAGGCCTTCGTCTTCTGCGTAACCGCGTTCGTAATCTCGTCGAGCGTGTAGCCTATGGCAATCTTTGCCGAGACCTTGGCAATCGGATATCCCGTCGCTTTCGACGCCAGCGCCGAAGAGCGGCTGACGCGCGGATTGACTTCAATGACATAGTACTGGTCGCTGTTCGGATCGAGCGCATACTGCGCGTTGCAGCCGCCCTCAATGCCGAGCTCGCAGATGATGCGCAAACTTGCGCTGCGGAGCATCTGGCACTCATGGTCGGTCAGCGTCTGGGTCGGGGCGACGACGATGCTGTCGCCCGTATGTACGCCCACAGGATCGACGTTCTCCATGTTGCAGATGGTGATGCAGTTTCCGGCGCCGTCGCGCATGACCTCGTACTCGATTTCCTTCCAGCCGGCCACGCTGCGCTCGATCAGCACCTGCCCGATCATGCTGTACTTGAGACCTTTGATGACGATCTCGACAAGCTCTTCCTCGTTTTCCGCGATGCCGCCGCCGGTACCTCCCAACGTATACGCGGGGCGAACGATCAGAGGATAACCGATACTCTCGGCGAAGGCGATGGCCGACGCTACGTCCTCGACGATCGTGCTCTCGGGAATCGGTTCGCCGAGCTTCTGCATCGTTTCCTTGAAAAGTTCCCGATCCTCCGCTTTCTTGATTGCTTCCAGCGACGTGCCGAGGAGCTCCACGCCGTATTTTTCAAGCGTTCCGTTTTCCGCGAGCTTCACGGCAAGATTGAGGCCCGCCTGTCCGCCAAGCGTAGCGAGCAACCCGTCTGGTTTTTCCTTTGCGATGATCTCCGCAAGGAAATCCGCCGTCAACGGTTCGATATAGACGCGGTCGGCAATGTGCGCGTCCGTCATGATTGTCGCAGGGTTGCTGTTGACGAGGACGACTTCAAGTCCCTCTTCCTTCAGCGCGCGGCACGCCTGCGTTCCCGCATAGTCAAACTCCGCCGCTTGTCCGATAATGATAGGGCCGGATCCTATGACCATTACTTTTTTAAGATATTCCTTCTTAGGCATGGCTCACGCTCCCTCCTTGCTCGCCCGGATCATCGCGTCGAAATCGTCAAACAGGCAGGTGTTTTCCTCCGGTCCCGGCGACGCCTCGGGGTGATACTGCACAGTGAAGATGGGAAGTTCCGTATGACGGATTCCCTCCACCGTGTTGTCGTTTACCGAGCGATGCGTGACGACAAGCGGAAGTCCCGAGAGGGAATTCTCGTCCACCGCGTAGCCGTGATTTTGCGAAGTGATATGGACGCGTCCTGTTGAAAGCGCTTTCACGGGCTGATTCGATCCGCGATGCCCAAACTTCAGCTTGTAAGTATCGGCCCCCATTGCGAGCGCGAAAATCTGATGACCGAGGCAGATGCCGAACATCGGCTTTTTCCCGATTAGATTCTTTACCGTCTCGATGGCTTCCGGCACGTCTTTCGGGTCGCCCGGGCCGTTCGAAAGGAACACGGCGTCGGGCGAGAGCGCGAGCACTTCTTCCGCCGATGTCGTGGCGGGAAGCACGGTAAGTTTATAATCCCTGAGTCCGAACGCTTTCAGGATATTTCTCTTGATTCCAAAATCGAGCACCGCAACATGAAACCTGCTGCCCTCAATGGTATATGCCTCCGGCGTCGTAGCCTCGCGAACCACGCCCGATTCTGTCGGCGTGGAGAGAAGCTCCTTTACCGTCTCGTCGGACGTATTTTCCGGAACGATGACGCCCTTCATTGCGCCCTCCGAGCGGATATGACGAGTGACACGGCGCGTATCGACTTCATGGAGACACGGAATGTTCTCTCTTTGCAGGAACTCTCGTATGGTGTTTGTCGCCAGACGATTGCTGCCAACGTCGCAGAGCTCTCCGGCAATCAGTCCGCGCACGAAGGATTTCCTCGACTGCATGAAGATTTCATTTATGCCGTAGTTCCCAATCAGGGGATATGTGAGCGTAACGATCTGACGGCAGTACGAGGGGTCGGTCAGGATTTCCTGATAGCCGGTCATTCCCGTATTGAACACGACTTCTCCCACTGATTTCGCTTCGCCGAAAAGCTCTCCGGAAAACGATGTGCCGTCCTCTAAAATAAGTTTCCCTTTCAAAAGCTCGCCTCCCTATGACTATCAAGCAAGAACCCACTGTTTATACAATCACGCCGTCCCTCATGACGATCCGGCCGTCCACCATTGTCATGACGGCGCGGCCTTTCAGCTTGCGCCCTGCGAAAGGCGAATGGGTACCGCGCGTATAGAATTTTTCCGGGTCCACCGTCCATTCCAGTTCCGTGTCGATAATCGCAACATCGGCGGACGCTCCCACCGACAATGTGCCGGCGTCTTCCAGTCCCAGAATCTTCGCCGGCTCTGCCGTCATCTTCGACACGAGGAGCGGAAGTTCCACTTTTCCTGCGTGGCAGAGATCGGTCAACAGGACGCCCACTGCCGTCTCAAGCCCAGGAAAACCGCTGGGCGCAAGAGCGTACTCTACGTCCTTCTCCTCTTCGGCGTGCGGGGAATGGTCTGTCGCGATGGCGTCGATGGTGCCGTCTTTCAGGCCGGCCAGAACTGCCTCGACGTCAGCCTGCCCGCGAAGCGGCGGATTCACTTTCGTCGCACTGTCCTTAAGATCGACGCACTCGTCCGTCATCGTCAGATGATGGGGCGTTGCCTCGGCAGTCACACGAACGCCGCGCTTCTTTGCCTGCCGCACGATCTCGACCGCATTCGCCGAGCTGATATGCGCCACATGGAACCGCGCTCCGGCATATTCCGCGAGCATGACGTCGCGCATTACGGCAATATCCTCGGCCACCGTCGGACGCCCTTTCAGGCCAAGCATCGCGCTCCGATGGCTCTCGTTCATCGAGCCTTCCTCGACCAGCGACGTCTCTTCGTCGTGGCTGATGATGACCT
>JAFZRW010000149.1 GCA_017619685.1 Schwartzia sp. (in: firmicutes) | reverse complement strand
GTCTCTCCGGAGCGCACCGCCTCAAAAGAATACGTCCAGTGGTCATATATCGCACCGGACAGCGTTCCATAGACGCCCTCGTCGATCGTGTACCAAAATTCCTCGCCGCGCTTTTTTACCCCGATGACCGACGTGACGAGATTTACCGCCGTTCCGCAGAGGAACCGGCCCGGCTCCGCCCAAATCTCTGTCTCGGGAAACAGGCGGTCGAGCTGGCGTGAAATCCGCTGCATGATCTGCTCCGCTTCCGGCGTTTCCCGTCCCGCCAAAGGAATCGGAAATCCGCCGCCAATGTCGAGCATCGAGAGTTTCATGCCCTCCGCCTCCGCCTCGTCGAAAATCCGGCGGCAGAAAAGCAACGCTTCCTCATACGCTTCCGCCGAGAGCGCCTGGCTCCCCACGTGGAAGCAGACGCCTTTCGGCGTGAGCCCCGCGTCTCTCGCGCGTCGCAGAAGCGGCAAAGCTTCTTCCCGATTCACGCCGAACTTCGCATTAAGATCGACGAGCGCTTTCTCATTGTGGATACGGACGCGCACCAAAGCCTCTGCACGCGGCACGGCGCCTGCCATTTTCCCGATCTCGTCCGCGTCGTCGAACGTCATCCGCACGACGCCGAGCCTTGCCGCCGTGCGAAGGCCATCCGGCGTCTTCACCGGATTCGCATAAATCATTCGCGCAGGGGAAACACCCATCGACGCCAATGTTTCCATTTCACCCGCCGACGCCGTGTCGAATCCCGCCCCCAGCGAATCCAACAGGGACAATATGCGCGACGCGGGATTTGCCTTCATCGCGTAATAAACGTTCACACGCGGCAGATGACGGCGGAAAAAACGATAATTCTCCTCCACCTGCGCCAAAGAAATCACCAAGAAAGGCGTTTGATGGCGCGCGGCCAGCGATTCTATCTCTTCGTTCGTGAGGCGAAAGCTCCTCATAACACTCTCCCGTTCTCTTCGGCAAAGCCGTTTCTCTTTCTGTATTATTTAATTGTAATACGCCCGCGCCGCGAGCGCAATATATTTTTTCGCGTTTTACCGTTCCCAATGGTCGATGACATAACGCCCGCCCGTCTTTTTCACTACGCCCACCGCGCGGGCGCGCGCCTCGCCGCTCCGGCTCACGCTCAAAAGCAAGATCTTTCCATCTTTTTTTCGCGCGTAAACGTCAAACGCCGCGTCGCCGGAAGCGCCCGTAAGCAACCGCGTATGCTGGGAAGACGCTCCCTCCGCGCGCGTTGCCGCCCCCGTATCCGCATTCATGCGTGAAAGGCCGAGACGCACGCCGTCCTCCGCCGCGTTCCGAAGCGCGCTTCCCGATAAGAAACGACCCGCCGTTTTCGTGTGGCTCATGCCCACGGCATAAATCGCAGCGGACAACAGCAATAATATGCCCAGCGCGGAAATCCCCAAAACCGAGACCATGCCGCGCTCATCGAGAATTCCCGGTCCCGTCATGCCCCTGTTTCCGCCCATGTTACCGCCGTCTCCAATTCATACGTTTGCCCCGTCAGAAGATTTTCGCCGACAAGACGCAAAAAGACAGTTTTCGCGTCAATTCGCTCCGCCTCGAAACTCCGCATTACGATCTCGCCCAATGTGCTCTCTCCGGTGAGCGGCTGGCTGTCCCGCCGTATCCTCGGCCGTGCCTCCTGCGTCCTTTCATACGCCACCCATTGCGGCGAGCCGCTGACCGCGCGGCAGAGAATCCGAAGCCGTCCGTTCTCGATTTTCGCGTCTTCCGCGTAACGAAGATCCGTCGTCATGCGCTCCATCGCATAACTCACCTGCTCCTGAAGCGCCCAGTCGCTGAGCAGGAACAGATATGCGCGCAGTCCGAAAGCAAAGGCCGCGGCGAGCGCGGCGGAAAGCAGTACGACGAGCGGCATCGCCACGACCAGTTCCATAAGCCCCGCGCCGCTTTCGCCGCCGAAGCGCCCGGTTCTAGTCATGATACGCCACCAGCTTCCGGTAAGTCTCCTCGCGGCTTCTGCCGCCCGTTCGCCACTTCACGCGCACCTCCACCGACGCCAGCCCGTTCGCTTCCGCATGCGGCGAAGCCACGGACGCGATCTCAAACTGCGTTCCGTTTTTCTCCACGGGCGACGCTCCTTCGCCGAGCCACGGCACTTCCGTATGCGTGCGAAGATACGACGCAGGCTGCGCCTCAATGCGCGCGATCTGTTCCTGCGCGAGATACGCCGCCGTAAGCTCAGCGCCCGTCGCCGCGCGATTCCTGGCGAGCGCGCGGTACGTCGCCGCCGACGCGGCACAGCCGAGCACGAGAAAAGAAAGCACGAGCACCTCGACAAGAAAAAATCCGCGCGCATCTCCTTTAATCTTTCGGCGGAGAAAGCGACACGCGCACCCTGCCCACCCTGTCGATAATGACATATCGCTTCTCCTTTCCTTCCTGCAAGATGATTGTCATCGGCGTGGCGTTCCCCGTAAGCTGAAAGATCACGTCTCCCTGATACGCGAGATTCACGTCGCCGCCGCCCGAATAACTGAGCGCGACCCCTTTCGGGAACTGGTACTGCATCAGCGTCTCTCGGCCCCTCTGCATTTCGTAGCCGTTCGCATGCAAGAGGACGATTGGATTTCCCTCCGCCGCGACGCCGATAAAATCCGAATGCGTAGGCTGCCGCGTCATGACCATTTCCCGATACCGCATCAGCTCCGCCGCCAGGCGTGCAGCCTCGGCGTCTAGACGCATCGCCGCGCCCGCTTTCCAAAGACGAGGCATGGCAAACGCGGAAAAAAGCGCAACGAAAAAAAGCGCGGCCAATATCCCCGCCATACCGAAGCCGCGCTTATCCATAACAAAACGCCTCATACAGTTCGAGCAGCCGATCCCCGCACAAGAACGCCGTCCAAATCCCGAAAGCCAGGAACGGACCGAAAGCCACCGCGTCGTCTTTCCGGCGTCTGCCGGTAAGAAGCAGGAAGAGCGCGAAAAGTCCGCCGCTCCAGGAAGCGAGCGCCAACGCGAGAAACGCGTTCTGCCATCCGAGCCAGAGGCCGCCGGCCGCAGCGAACTTCACGTCGCCGCCGCCCAGCCCACCCCGTGAGAGGACGCGGATTACCAAGAGCGGCATGCCGCCCGCCAAAAAGCCGAGCGCGAGCGTCTCCACGCCGACGCCCGCGTAAAAACGGAAGATAATCGCGCAAACCGCCATCGAAACCGTCAGCCAATTATAAATCATGCCGCAATGAAAATCGATAACCGCCGCCGTCCAGAGGAATGCGCCCAGCGCAATTCCCTCGACGACGCATCCGTCCGCCAATCCATCCCCCATCGCTATTCCTTCCGCCCAAATGCGCTGAGCTTATGCGATTGACACGTGGCCTCCGACCTATCGTCGGAAAGCCCGTACGACGCAGCCGTGATTTCTTCAACATCTCCGTTACGAAGCTGGCACTTCCCCTTCGGCGGTTTGACGTTCTGTATATCGAGCACATAGGGTTCCAGCGCGTTGAGATCTGACGGATATTCTCCTTTCTCCGCCTGATAGAGCACGATGGCGGAATTGAGCACCTGGAGATCGGACTGCACCCGCGAAGTATTCGCCAGCGCGATCGCGTTCGTGAAGCGCGGCACGGCCACTGCCGCCAAAACGCCGGCGATACTGATGACGATCAACATTTCCAGCAATGTGAACCCGCGCTGATCCGAAAGCAACCCTTTTCTCAGTACATTTCCCACTTCTTTTCCTCCCATTCCTGAATTAGGTGTTTCCTTTATCCCATGAATGCCGTCATGCTGTCGAGGAGCGGCAGCACTGCGGAAAATACGATAAACCCGACGACCCCGCCGAGGATCAACAGGG
>JAFZRW010000148.1 GCA_017619685.1 Schwartzia sp. (in: firmicutes) | reverse complement strand
TGCAAAACTATAGGTTAGGCAAAGTATCTGCACCTATTGATTTCAATGAAGACGAATAAGGAGGCAAAATAATATGTTTAGCGATGAGCACAAGAAGCAGGGAGTTACTTATCCGAAAGGATTCAAGGCGGCGGGCGTCAAAGCCGGCATCAAGAAAAGCGGGAATCTCGATCTTGCTTTGATTTATACCGAGAAAGAGGCGGCTGTGGCCGGAACTTTCACGAAAAACCAAGTGGCGGCGGCTCCTGTCCATGTGTCGAAAGAGGTCGTGAAAGGCGGCAAAGCGCACGCGATTTGTGCGAACGCGGGCTGCGCCAACGCCTGCACCGGCGAACAGGGTATGAATAACGCCCGAGCCATGGCGAAAGCGGCGGCGGATGCGGTGGGCTGCCCGGCGAGCGAAGTCATCGTAGCGTCCACGGGCGTCATCGGCGTGCAGCTTCCGATGGAGAAAGTCACGGCGGGCGTCAAAGCGGCGGCGGCTGAGTTGGCCGAGGATGGAAGCGTCAACGCGGGCAACGCGATCATCACGACGGACACTTACTCGAAAGCCTGCGCGACGGAAGTCGAGATTGGCGGCAAGAAAGTCCGCTTTGGCGCGATTGCGAAAGGTTCCGGCATGATCCAACCGGACATGGCGACGATGCTCTGCTTCATCACGACGGACGCGGCGATTGATCAAAAACTTTTACAGGCGGCGCTGTCGGAAGTCGTCGAGGTCACTTTCAATATGATTTCCATCGACGGCGACATGAGCACCAACGATATGGTCGTGGTGCTGGCGAACGGCGCGGCGGGCAACGCTCCCATTACCGCGAAGGGGAAAGAGTACGAGATTTTCCGCGACACGCTGAAGGAACTTTGCACCGGCCTTTCCCAGCGTATCGCGTCGGACGGCGAGGGCGCGACGAAGTTCCTGACGATTCATGTGACAGGTGCGAAATCCTTTGAGAGCGCGAAGCAGGTCGGCATGAGCATCTCGAAGTCGCCTTTGGTCAAGACGGCGTTCTTCGGCGAAGACCCGAACTGGGGCCGCGTGATTTGCGCGGTGGGTTACGCTGGCGTTCCGATGGAGCCGGAAAAGACGGTCGTGAAGTTCGGCGGGATTCCCGTCTACGCGAACGGCGTCGGCGCGGCGTTCGACGAGAAAGCGCTTCGCAAAGTCATGGAAGAGCACGATATCGTCATCGACGTTGAGCTTGGCCTCGGCGACGCGGAGGCGACAATCTGGTCCTGCGATTTCTCCTATGAATATGTGAAAATCAACGGCGAGTACCACACCTAAGGAGGCAATACGATGTTTTCACCGCAGGATACGGCGAATCTTCTCGTCGAGGCGCTGCCGTATTTCCAAAAGTTCTCGGGCAAGACCATCGTGGTCAAGTACGGCGGCAACGCAATGGTCAGTGAGGAACTGAAAGAAAAGGTCATGCAGGACGTGACGCTGATGAAGCAGGTCGGCATCCGTCCGGTCATCGTGCATGGCGGCGGCCCGGACATCACGGGCTTTTTGAAAAAGGTCGGCAAGGACACGGAGTTCGTCAGCGGGCTTCGCGTGACGGATGAGGAAACGATGGAGATCGTCGGCATGGTGCTGATCGGAAAGGTCAACGCGGACGTCGTTATGCGGCTGAACGTCTGCGGCAACCGTGCCGTCGGATTGTCGGGCGTGGACGCGGAGCTGATCCGCGCGAAGAAGAAGCTTGCCGTCGTGCATGAAGGCGGCGGCGAACAGAAGGTGGACATCGGCCATGTCGGCGAGGTGGAGAGCGTCGACGCCAAGATACTGGAGGACAATCTCGACCGCGGATATATCCCCGTGGTCGCGCCAATCGGCGTCGACGAAGACGGCGCGCAGTACAACATCAACGCCGATTACGTGGCGGCGGCTATCGCGGGCGCACTGAAAGCGGAAAAGCTGCTGCTCCTGACCGACGTCGAGGGAGTCTACAAGAATTACGAGGACAAGAGCACGTTCCTTTCGTCGCTGACGCAAAAAGAAGCAGAAGCGTATATCGAGGACGGCACGATCTCGGGCGGCATGATCCCGAAGGTCGAGGCGTGTCTGACGGCGCTCCGTCAGGGCGCGCAGAAGACCTCGATCATCGACGGGCGGCTTCCGCATTCGCTGCTCCTGGAGCTTTTCACCGAGCAGGGCATCGGGACGGAGATCGTGAAAGAATAGGGGGATTGAAGATGCGGAAAACCGACGAACAAATCTATGAGATCGACGCGCGGGATTATCTGCCCGTGTTCGCGCGGTACAAGATCGTGCTCGACCGCGGCGAGGGCGTCTACGTTTACGATACGCAGGGCAAGAAGTACATCGATTTTCTCGGCGGCATCGCGGTGAACGTGCTTGGCCACGGCTATCCGGCACTGGTCGACGCGGTGGCGGCGCAGTCGAAGAAGATGATTCATTGCTCGAATCTTTACTACACCGAGACACAGGCAGACGCGGCGGCAAAGCTCGCGGCGCGTTTCGGCGGCGGCAAGGTGTTTTTCGGCAACTCCGGTGCGGAGGGAAACGAGGGCGCTATCAAGCTGGCGCGGAAGTACGCGCATACGATTTCGCCGGACAAGTCGGAGATCATCTGCGCGTGGCATAGCTTCCACGGGCGCACGCTGGCGACGCTGACCGCGACGGGACAGCCGAAATATCAGGAGGGCTTCGGCCCGCTGCCGGGAGGCTTCTCCTATGTGGACTTCGGCGATTATGACGCGCTGGAAAAAATGGTCAGCGAAAAGACCTGCGCGGTCATGCTGGAGACGATACAGGGCGAGGGCGGCGTCCATGTGCCGCCGCAGGATTATTTCCAGAAGGTGCGCGCGCTTTGCGACAAATACAACGCGGTGCTGATTCTCGACGAGATCCAGAGCGGCATGGGGCGCACGGGAAAATTCTTCGCATTCGAGCATTTCGGCATAAAGCCCGATATCGTGACATTGGCGAAAGGCTTGGCGGGCGGCGTCCCCATCGGCGCGTTTATCGCGATGGATAAAGTGGCGGAGGCGTTCCACGCGGGCGATCACGGCTCGACTTTCGGCGGCAATCCGCTGGCCTGCGCGGCGGCGAACGCGGTGCTCGACGCGATGACGCTGGAATTCCTCGGAAACGTCGGGGAGATGGGCGAGTATTTCAAGGGGCGGCTCATGGCTTTGCAGACGAAATTGCCGTGGTTTATCAAGGAAGTGCGCGGCATGGGCCTGATTCTCGGCATGGAAATTACGAAGGAAGGCCGCGACATCGTGAACGCGTGTCTCGACGAAGGTGCGATCATCAACTGCACCGCGGGGAACGTGTTGCGCTTCGTGCCGCCGCTGATTGTCACGAAGAGCGAGATCGACGAGGTCGTGAACGTGTTGGAGCGCGTTTTGCCCAGGTTCGCGTAAGGAGGTTTGGTTGATTATGGAGAAGGATTTTCTTTCGATACACGATCTTATGCCGGGCGATGTAGAGGATATTCTCGATTTTGCGGCAAATCTGAAAGCGATGCAGGAAGGCGGCGTACCGCACCGCTATCTTGAAGGCAAGACGCTGGGCATGATTTTTGAGAAGTCTTCGACTAGGACGCGGGTTTCCTTTGAGGTCGGCATGTATCAGCTTGGCGGCAGCGCGCTGTTCCTGTCGTCCCACGATACGCAGCTTGGACGCGGCGAGCCGATCCGCGACACCGCGCGGGTGCTTTCGCGTTATCTCGACGGCATCATGATCCGCACTTTTGCGCATGAGACGGCGGTGGAACTGGCAGAGTG
>JAFZRW010000147.1 GCA_017619685.1 Schwartzia sp. (in: firmicutes) | reverse complement strand
TAGCACATTTCTCTAATAGGATACGCGTCCGAAGAAATTTTGTCAACCTTAAAAATCAATTCAGTTTACCAAAATCCTTCCTTGAAATAATGCGGCGTTTCCGTTACAATAGACAGGAAGTTTTGACTGACTTTTTATTTGGGGGCATTGCAGATGAAAAAGAAATCTATGCTGCTGGCGGCGTTCTTTGCCGCGCAGATTTTGACGGGACAGACGGCGTTTGCCGATGAGGCGGAGCCGGGAGCGGAGCAGGAAATCGCAGCGGAAGCGGGCGAAGCGCCGGAAGACACGAGCGCGGCTGCAATGGGAGAAAATATCGGCGTTCCGAATCCGATGTTCGAGTATCCCGACGTGCCGTCGCTGGAGCGTTCCGTCGGATTCCCGGTTTATTATCTGCCGGGCAATCTTTTGGCGCTGTATCACCCTGCCGCACATATTTACAGCATCGATCGCTATGTCAGCGATATCCGTTTCCAGAGCATCGCGGACAACAGTAAGATCACCGTTCGTACCGCGCTGATCGAGCGCGTCGGCACGGACGATATCAGCGGCTATTACGGCGCGTGGACGCAGCAGAGCGCCGGCGACGTCAAACGCACGAAAGTCTGGGTTGCCCAGACAGAAAGCGGGATGCGCGTCATCCGCTGGACCGCCGGGCGCTTCGCTTTCGCAGTCACTATCGAGGGCGTGGACGACGCCACTTTCCGCAATATGCTGAAAAATTTTGTCGCCGTCGCCGACCGTTTCTCACACAAATATCGGAATTTCCGGCTCAACTACAAGCCGAAGACGCAGGCCGAGCAGCCGGCGGAAACGCCCGCCGCACCGGAGGAACCGGCGGCGGAAGAAAACTCCGAACAGTAAAGAATATAAAAATGCAGGCGTATGAATTGATTTTCTTCATACGCCTGTATTTTTTTGCGTGTTTTTTCCGACGGGGCTTTGCCCCTTCGGACTTCCCCACCAGCAAGGGCTCCGCCCTCGCTGGACACTCCCAAAGGGCCTGCGGGCCCGGGACACCGCGGCATTGGATTTTTTGAGTTTCAACGCTTACTTATCCCGCGACTGTGCCTATTGGCCACTTATACATTAACCAAGTTTGCGGATTTATGTTTCTCTTTTCCGCAACCTTTTCAGTATATGTTCATTTCTTTTTTACGGCAGACATCATGATCCGCTGATTTTCCAGCGCGGCTTCGTTGTTGTCGTGGATCTCGTTCGTCACCGTATAGAAATCCTTCCACGCGGCTTCATAGTCGCCCAGCTTCGCATGGGCGAGCCCGATGCCGACGCGGGCGTCCGCCATTTGTGGATTCAGCGCCAGCTCCCTCTCAAAGTCTCCGATTGCGCTTTGCCATCGGTCGGCCAGCAAATAAAGATTGCCCCGATTGTACCACGGCTGCGGCATCATCGGATCTAGGGCGACTGCCGCCGTGTAATCGGCCTCGGCCTTCGCGAGATCCTTGAGCACTTCGTAGCAAAGCGCGCGGTCGAAATACGCCTCGGCAGACGGCGAAAGCTCGATGGCCTTGTCGTAATCCAAGATGGCTCGCTCCGTCTGCCCGGCATAGAAACGGGCGACGGCGCGGCGAATGTAAGCGTTCGGATCGTTCGGCGCACGGCGCACGGCCTCCGACGCGTTCAGAAGCGACGTTGGGGAGCCGTCAGGAACTTTCGCCTGTCGCCAAAGATTCAAGATATCCTGCCCGTAATAAGTGCCGGGCACCGCCCATTTGCCGTTGAGACCCGTCCACATCTTGACGATGCCGTGAATGTCCGGTCGTCTCTCGATGACGAGTTCATATCGCGGGTCGACGATTTCCGTCTCCGGCCTGCGCGTGGTCGTGTACACCATCAAATGCTGGATATGGGCGCGGACGCCGAGCTGCGCCGTCTCGAATCGCGCGCCCGGTTCGTGGTTGCCCGTCGCGCCAAGGCCGCAATAGTTGTTCTGGTCCGGCGTGACATCGCCGCCGTATTTGAAAAAGCCCGTTTCCTTGCAGGCCTGGCACAGCGCGATATCGGCGCGGATTCCCTCGCGCCCAGCCTCCTCATAGTAATAACCGACGATTTCCTCCACCGTGCAGGAAAGACTCGGCGCCGGGTTTCGCCGCAGGATGAAATCGACCATCTGATTTTCGGTCGCTTCGGCGCGACCGAAAATCGTCACGTCTTCAAGGTCGCCGCTCTTCGGCAAAACCGGCGTCGAATAGGACGCGCCCATCGCCCACGCGGCGGCATCCAGCTTAGCCTTGTCCAGTTCCCCCGGCGGCGCAGACGGGAACTCAACTTTTTCTTCCGCCTTGTTCTTCTTGTCGTGCGCCCGCGCCCCGCAGGTCGCACCGGGCACATAGGCGGAACTCCCCGTATCCGGCGATGCGAAAAAGCACCCCAGGCAAAGGAATCCTGCCGCCGACGCGGAAATCAGCGCCGCTTTTGAAAACGTTTTCATCGTACCCCTCCTGATGATTTTAATGTTTATGTGCAGTAATGACTGTATGGCTGCCGGCGTTAATCGTCAGCGTGTAGCCGCCCGACGTTACATAGAAATTCTTGCCCCGCCGTTCTATGATCGCGTCCGGCGCGATGAGCCGCTCCCTGCACCACGCGACTACATCCCCGCCCGGCAGCGATACGTTTTTTCGAATTCGTTCCTCGCCCAGCGGCGTCGTATGGAGATCCGCCAAAAGCGCCTCTATTTCCCGCTCCGCTGTCATTCCGTTTCCTCCGCCGGATCGTCAAATCCCAAAAGCCACGTCGCGACGAAACCAACCACATAGGCGACGACCACGCCCGTTAAATAAGCAGGGATATTGTCCGTCGCACCCGCCAGAGGAAGCCCCGATATGCCGAGCGTCGCCGCGCCCACCGCGAAATGCGCCTGCACCGCGCCGCCCGCCGCGCCGCCGATGCACGCACCGACAAAAGGCTTTCCGAGCGGCAGCGTGACGCCGTAAATCAGCGGCTCGCCAACGCCCATAATTCCGACGGGCAGAGCCGACGCCACGATTTTTTTCAGCCGCCGGTTCTTTGTACGCACATAGACCGCCAGTGACGCGCCCACCTGTCCCGCGCCCGCCATTGCCAAAATCGGCAGGAGGATCGTCACGCCGTAACGCGCAATCAGATCCACATGGATCGGCGTAATTGCCTGATGAACGCCCAGCATGACCATCGGCAGCCAAAGCCCGCCAAGCGCGAATCCCGTCGCCGCGCCGCCCGACTCGATAGCCGCTGTCGCCGACCGCCCGAAGAAATCCGACAGTACGCCGCCCACCGGCTGCAAAATGAAGATCGTCGCCACACCCGCGATCAATACTGTCAAAAGCGGCGTCAAAAACAAATCGAAAAGCTCCGGCACGACGCGATGCAGACGCTTTTCCAGCCATGCGCCGAATCCCGCGGCCAGCACCACGGAAATCACGCCGCCCCGACCCGGCACCAGCGCCGCGTCCGAAAACGCCACGCCGGTCAGCGCCGGGTGGCTGATAATCGCCGCCAGCACGCCGCCGAGAATCGGCGTGCCGCCGAAAACCTGCGCCGCGCTCCAACCGACGAAAAGATTCATTCCCCAGAAAACGGCGTTGCCGAACACCGAAAGAAGCTTCACCAACGGCGCATTCGCCATATCCGGCGCAACTTTCAGCCAGACGCCCAAAACGCCCGTAATAAGTCCGCAGGCGATGAAACCGGGAATCAGCGGCAGGAAAATACTTGCGATACGGCGGAAAAACAGCTTGATCGGCGTCGCGTTTTTCGCGCGAATGGCCGCCTGCAGTTCCTTCCCGTCTCCGACCGCCGCAGGCGCAGGCTTTTTTTGCGCCGCTTTCCGGTCTTCCTCGAGCATCGTCCGCACTTCGTCCGCCACGGCCTGCGCGCGCCCCGGCCCCAGCACGATCTGAAACTCGTCTCCGGCGTCCAGCGCGCCGATCACGCCCTTGACGTCCTTTACCGCCGCGACCAGCGCGTCGTCTTTTTTCGCAAGCTGCACGCGAAGCCGCGTCATGCAGTTCGTCGCCTTCAAAATATTGTCCGCGCCGCCCAGCCGCTCGTAAAGCTCGCGCGCGAGCTGCGCCTGCTGCGCGTCAGCCATCGTCTTCCTCCGTGGAGTTCTTCATATCCGCAGTGCTCCCGTTCCTTTTTTATCCATTCAGCATTTAAATTCCTAGATTATAGTATAACACAAAAATCCGGTTTCGCCCCCTATGCATTTCCACAAAAAAGACCATCGCCCATATCGTGAGCAATGGTCTTTTCATATACGCTATTTCAGTTCGTCAAGCTCCGAATCGGCGCCGGGATGCGTCCGCCGCGCGCGATGAACGCCTCCGAGCTGAACTCGCTCTTGACGGGCATGATGGGGCAGGAGCCCAGGAGTCCGCCGTACTCCACCGAATCGCCGACTTTCGCTCCCGGCACGGGAATCACACGCACAGCCGTCGTCTTGTTGTTAATCATGCCGATGGCCGCCTCGTCCGCGATGATGCCGGAAATCGTCGCCGCCGGCGTGTCGCCCGCGATGGCGATCATATCAAGGCCCACGGAGCAAACGCAAGTCATCGCCTCGAGTTTTTCCAGCGACAGGCTGCCGCAGTTCACCGCGTCGATCATGCCCGCGTCTTCGCTGACCGGAATGAACGCGCCGGAAAGCCCGCCGACATGCGACGAAGCCATCAGGCCGCCCTTTTTCACCGCGTCGTTCAAAAGCGCCAGCGCCGCCGTCGTTCCCGGCGCGCCGCAGCTTTCGAGGCCCATTTCCTCCAGCACGTTCGCCACGCTGTCGCCGACAGCGGGCGTCGGAGCCAGCGAAAGGTCGATAATGCCGAAGGGCACGCCGAGACGCTTCGACGCTTCCCGCGCCACAAGCTGACCGACGCGCGTAATCTTGAACGCCGTGCGCTTCACCGTCTCTGCGATTTCCGTAAAGTCCGCGCCCTTCAAATCTTCCAGCGCGTGCTTGACGACGCCCGGGCCGCTGACGCCGACGGAAACCACCGTTTCCGCCTCGCTGACGCCGTGGAACGCGCCCGCCATGAACGGATTATCCCCCGGCGCGTTGGCAAAGACGACGAGCTTCGCGCAGCCGATGGCCTGCCGGTCACGGGTCAGTTCCGCTGTGCGTTTGATGATCTCACCCATTTCGCGCACGCAGTCCATATTGATGCCGGCTTTCGTCGAAGCGAGATTGACCGACGAGCAGACGAGCTCCGTCGAAGCCAGCGCCTGCGGGATCGACTGGAGCAAGATGCGGTCGCCGTGCGTGAAGCCCTTTTCCACCAGCGCCGAAAAACCGCCGATGAAATTGATGCCGACCTCTTTCGCCGCGCGGTCTAGCGTCTCCGCCACCGGCACGTAGCTGTCCGTCTTGCACGCTTCCGCCGCGATGGCGATCGGCGTCACGGATACGCGCTTATGAATGATTGGAATGCCGTACTCAGCCTCGATGTCCTCGCCCGTCTTGACGAGGAACTCCGCCGCCGTCGTAATGCGGTCGTATATGTTGTCGCAGAACTGCTTCATATTCGGATGGGCGCAGCCGCGAAGCGAAATTCCCATCGTGATCGTCCGGACGTCGAGTTTGTTCTCGGTAATCATCCGGTTTGTTTCTAAAATATCGTCAACCGTAATCAAGTGCGTATACTCCTCTCACACAACGTGCATGACGTTGAAAATGTCCTGATGCTGCGCCTTGATTTCGACGCCGATCTCTTCGCCCTTCTTTTTGAGCTGCGGCGCGAGCTCGCCGAGCTTCACCGCGTCGTCCGTGGTCTCCGCCAGCATGACCATATTGAAAAAGCCGTCCATGATATTCTGGTTGATACTCAGGATATTGACTTTGTTCTCCGCCAAAAGGGTGCTGACCGTCGCGATGATGCCGACG